>JACMOW010000222.1 GCA_014377775.1 Pedobacter sp.
GACTTTTTCCAGAATCTAAGATCTAACAAAGAATCATCAACATATTCGATTTTCACTTCCACATGTCCTCAATAGAGATGCTAACCCCCTTACCTGCTTTAATTTGCTCTTGGCCTCTTTTTATTTTAGCTACAAACTCAGGGTTATAAGGGCTCTTCTCAACCGTAAAATCAATTTTTAAAGCTTTAATAAATGCTTTAAGTGCAGATAACTGCTCTTTATTTTTTGGATGTACGATTATTGTTTCCATAAGACTACTAGTAATAATACAAATATAATCATTAAAGAGATTTTTTATTGAATTAAGTTGAGTACATGGCATCAATGGCTTTTGATGAACTATTTTAGTCTCTTTTATCATATAATCGGATACTTTATAATTGGGTATCTCAATCGAATTTGAATTGCTAGTCATGTGCTTGATGAAATTAATAGATATATGCAAATCTATCACAATCATGCGCGTTTCGATAATTTTTTTAGTTGATATAATATCAACCAGATACAATTAAAAGCAATTAATTAAAAAGAAATAAAAAGAGGCTACCGATTAAAATTTAATCTTTTCCCAATTTCGTTGGTCGTAAACTTTCCATTCTGATAAGCCAAATTCCCAGAAACAAAAGTGTGCGTAATGCTTGCGCTAAACGTATCTCCTTCAAATGGTGACCATCCACATTTATAAAAAACATTAAGTGAGGTAACCTTAAACGGATCATTTAAATTTACCAAAACCAGATCTGCCCAATAACCTTCTCTAATAAATCCACGTTTATCTACGTCAAAACAAATCGCCAAATTATGTGCTGTTTTTTCCACAATTTTTTCCAGTGAAATTTTGCCTTGTAAATGCATTTCTAATAAAGCAGGTAAGGCATGTTGGACTAAAGGTCCGCCTGCTGGGGCTTGCACATAATTCTGCTGTTTTTCGGCTAGTGTATGTGGGGCGTGATCAGTAGCAATTACGTCAATATTGTTTTCTAAAACCCCCTGTAAAATTCCAGCTTGGTCTGCTGCTGTTTTTATAGAAGGATTCCATTTAATAAAATTTCCTTTTGTGGCATAGTCTTGATCATTAAACCATAGGTGATGAATACAAGCTTCGGCAGTTATCTTTTTATCCTTTAAAGGGATCTTATTATCAAATAAAGCAATTTCTTTGGCCGTAGAAATGTGTAGAACATGCAATCTAGTTTGGTAACGCTTTGCCAGCTCTACTGCTAGAGAGGAAGATTTGTAACATGCTTCTGTACTGCGAATTAGTGGGTGCATCTCTATCGTTAAATCTTCTCCATATTTTGCTTTAAACTTAGCTAAGTTTTCTCGGATAGTTCGTTCGTCTTCACAATGTGTAGCCACTAAAATAGGTGCTTTACAAAAAATATTTTCCAAAGTTTGTTCATTATCTACCAACATACTGCCCGTTGATGAACCCATGAAAACCTTAATTCCACAAACATTTTTCGGGTCAGTTTTTAAAACTTCTTCTAAATTATCGTTGCTAGCACCCATGTAGAAAGAGTAATTAGCTAGCGAAGTTTGCGAAGCAATGCCATATTTATCGGCCAACAAATCTTGTGTTAATGTATTTGGAACGGTGTTTGGCATCTCCATAAACGAAGTTATCCCACCAGCAACAGCAGCCATACTTTCGGTAAAAATATCCGCCTTATGCGTTAAACCCGGCTCACGAAAATGAACTTGATCGTCAATCATGCCAGGCAAAAGATAAAGTCCTTCTGCATTAATCTCTTTTGCTTCTGGTGCGGATAGATCTTTGCCAATCTTTTCAATAAATCCATTTTTAATCAAAACATCCGCTATAATTTGTTGCCCTTCATTTACCAATGTGGCACCTTTAATCAGATAAGTATTCATAGTTTCAAATGTAGTAAATTCAGTTAATTGTTTAAATTGTAAAATTGTTTAATTTTAAAAGAGAACAACGATTAATCAATTCAATCTGTTAAACAAATCACCATCCTTCCAAAAATGCTATCTTTGTACGCTATGGCAAAATCATTCGAAGAATTTAATCTCAATAGGCAACTATTAAATGCAGTTGCTGATGCTGGATACACGGTTGCTACGCCAATTCAAGAAAAAGCCATCGCTCCCGTATTATCTGGTCAGGATATTTGTGGAATCGCAGAAACCGGAACAGGCAAAACAGCAGCTTACGTATTGCCCATGTTGATGAAGCTTAAGTATGCTCAAGGCGATGCTGCAAGGGCTTTAATATTAGCGCCAACCAGAGAATTAGCAATGCAAATTGCCGAGGAAGTGAAACGCTTTAGCACCTATACAGATTTACGTTCCGTAGTAATTTTTGGTGGAATTGGTTCGAAAGCACAAAAGGAGCAAATAAAAGCTGGTGTTGATGTTATCATTGCAACACCAGGACGTTTTTTAGATCTCTATTTAACTGGCGATATCAATACTAAATACTTACAGTTTTTGGTGCTTGATGAAGCGGATAAAATGATGGATATGGGATTTATTGGCTCTATTCATCGAATTTTAGAAGTAGTGCCTAGAAAGCGGCAAAACCTCCTTTTCTCTGCAACAATGAGCGATTTGGTGCAAAAAATTGCTGGCGATTTTCTTAAGCATCCAACTATTATTGAGGCGTCTGAACAGGCAACTCCTGCCCAAACTGTAACTCAGATTTTGTATGAAGTACCAAACTTTAAAACAAAAATTAATTTGTTACAGCATTTGTTAAAAGATGATGAGGTATTTAATCGCTTAATTATTTTTTGTAAAACAAAAGCTGTAGCCGATAATATTTTCAGCTTTGTGGTGCGTCGTTTTGGAGAAAAATCGGTAAGGGTAATTCATGCGAATAAAGGTCAGAATACCCGAATTAACTCTATAAATAGCTTTAAGGAAGGAAATATTCGGGTTTTAGTGGCAACAGATGTAGCTTCTAGAGGAATCGATGTTACTCAAGTAAGTCACGTTATAAATTTCGATGTTCCCATCATTATCGAAGATTATGTACACCGTATTGGCCGTACAGGAAGAGCATTTGCCAAAGGCGATGCCATTACCTTTTGTACCGAGGCCGAGAAATATTACATCCTTAAGATCGAAAAACTAATCAGACAACATATTCCAGTGATGGAAATTCCAACTGAGGTTTTTATAGAAGAAACCCCTTATGATGAGCGCCAGCATATTGCAAAGGAAATAGATTTGCAAAAACGTAAAGAAGATCCTGATTTTAAGGGGGCTTTTCACGAAAAGAAAAATGCCAAACAAATTGAAGTAAGAGAAAGAGATAAAGCTAGAGCTACCGCCCATAAACAAAAGGTATTTAAAAATAAGAAACGTTTCGATAAAAAGAAGAAATAGGGATGAAATTTAGATTAACCCCTTTAAATATCATCACCTCGATGGGTTTTGTAGGTCTGGCACTTAGTTATTATCAAACTAAGCCAGCACAAATAGATATAAGCCCACTTTATAGAATTATTTTAGTTTCTATGATTGGCGTTTCTATCGTTACCGATTTCATTTTCCGCTTTCTTTTTAAAGAGCTTAAAAGAATTTGGTTGGTTGAACTGGTTTTTATTTCATTAACGATTATACTTTTTTTATTATTACAAAAGTAAAACGATAGACATTTAATTAAACTTTGCAAAATCAGCATATTTGCACCGAAAAAAAATAGAATTCACAATGAGACAAGCAGAAATAAAAATAACAGTAGCACTAGACGATCAAAATATGCCCGAAAATATTCTTTGGGAAAGCACAGATTCTGAAACCAAAGATCAAGTTCCTGTAAAATCAATGATGTTAGCGCTTTGGGATCATAATTATAAAAATTCGATGCGTATTGATTTATGGACGAAGGATATGCCTATTGATGAAATGAAACGCTTTTTTTATGAAACCTTACAAACCATGGGCGATAGCTTTTTAAAAGCCACAGGGGAAGAAAATATCGTGGAAGATCTTCGAGATTATTGCGCACACTTTGCCGATAAAATGGGAATCGATCCGAGAAAATAATATAAAACCGCTTAACGCCTAACGCTTAACACCAACAAAATGCTAGTCATAAAAAAAATAAACGCATATATCGGCCTTCTTCTAGCCGTAATCGCAATTGGTATTTGCCCGATGATAAAGGTGCCATTTAAAGGAAATTGGAATTTATATCAAACCGACGATCGCCTATTTTTTATCAGCTTTGCCATCATTGGTATCACCTCATTATGTTTGTTTGTTAGACAATTGAGTATGTTCAGATTGCTATCTTCTGTATTTTTTGTATGGAGTATATTAATGGCTGCTGCAGTTTATTTTAAGTCTAATAACTATTTTAATTCTAAATTTTTTGATAAGGTATTAGCCAAAACGATTCATTACCAATGGGGGTGGATCGTTTTGTTAATTGCCGTTTTGTTATTGATTACAAGCGTGAAAAAAGAACGATTAAAAGTTTAATAGGTTACTGCAGCATTTTATGTTGTTTTTTTCGTTTGTAATGCGTTTGTTTCAAATTTTTATTGCCACTAATAATGCTGATGTTTCCATCAACCTCAAAAATTGCTAATTTTACATCCTTGTAATACTCAATGCCATGCTCCCGCATTGCCTCTTTTAATTCATCATCACTAATACCCAAATTACTCAATATTTTAAAGTTGATCTTGCCCTCATGTATTAATATTTCAGGATTCTGCGAAATTAATTCTCTAATCCGCTTGCTTTTAAACATTACCTTTTTTAAAAGATAATTCAAAATAAAAAGTACTGATGCGGCAGCTAAGCCACCAAGTAAACTCGTATTGTTGCCCACCATTGCATTTTGAACCGCATTGCTGATCAATAAAATCAATACTACATCGATGGTGTTTAACTGCGAAAACTCTTTTTTGCCTGTTAACCGAATAGCAATGAGCATAAATGCATAAACAGCTAAACTTCTAAGGGATATATCTAAATATGGGTTCATATTAAAATTTTAATTCTGTCTGCCCTTTTTGCACTACCTCTCGTTCATGCTGTAAAAGCCACTTTTTGCGCCATAACTCTCCAGCATAGCCTACCAATTTTCCATCGCTTCCTATTACTCGGTGACAAGGAACCACAATTGCCAAGTTGTTTTTTCCATTTGCAGCTGCAATAGCACGGATAGCCAAAGGTTTATGCGCTGAAAATTTAGCATAAGAAAGGGTTTCAGCATAAGGGATTTTTAATAAATTTTGCCAAACTTCCTGCTGAAATTCAGTGCCATTTTGCGCCATTGGAAACATAAAATCTCTTAGTTCGCCTTCAAAATAGTGGTTAAGTTGTTGAGCTGCCAACTGACTGATGGAATTTTCTACCAAATCTTTGGTGTCTTTTTCTCCAAATGAAATAGCCGTTACTGCGGTATCGTTGGCAATAATGGTAATATCACCTATCGGACTTTTTAGAATGCTACAGTAATTATTCATGGGTAGGCAATTTACGGATTTTTGTCATCTCTTTTTAATCTTTTATCCTTGTTCCTCACGCTTTAAGCTTTGTGCTTTCGCCTTTAGGCTCAAAAAACTATCTTTACCGCCATGCACGTAGCAAATCAGGTTAAACAACTCGTTAAAAAGGAAATACGCTTGGAGTGGCGATCAAAATATGCCCTTAATGGCGTATTATTATATGTTGTTTCTACTGTTTTTGTTTGTTTTATGTCCTTTATCTCCATGCCTGATAGATTAACATGGAATGCCCTATTCTGGATCATCATGTTATTTGCTTCGATTAATGCAGTTGCTAAAAGTTTTTTACAAGAGAGTAGAGGCAGGCACTTGTACATGTACACCTTAGTAAGTCCGATTGCTTTAATTATTGCGAAGACCATTTACAATAGCTTATTAATGATTGGTTTAACATTAATTGCATTGGTATTTTATGCGATGGTTTTCGAACCGCCAAAAGAAATGGATATACCAATGTATTTGATAGCTGTTATTTTGGGAAGTCTTAGCTTTGCAACTATATTTACCATGGTTTCGGCAATCGCTTCAAAAGCGGGTAATGGTGGGATGTTGATGGCTATTTTGAGTTTTCCCATTATCATTCCAGTATTAATTGTGCTCGTTAAGCTAGCAAAAAACGCAATTGATGGCTTGGATAGAAGTGTAAGTTTAGACGATATCGGGCTAATGGCAGTGATAAATGTTTTGGTAATGGTGGTGTCCTTATTGTTATTTCCATACCTTTGGCGTGATTAAATTATTTAATAAATATGAAAAAATCTTGGTGGAAAATTTTAGGTGCTGCACTAGTGATTTATGCTACCATTGCTGGCCTATTATTGGGTGTACCACATCTCGATATTTTAAATGAATCCATCAGGAATTTGTATTTCCATGTTCCCATGTGGTTTGCGATGATTATATTATTTTCGATTTCCGTTTTTCACAGCATAAAATCACTAAATTCTAAAAATGAAATAGACGATTTAAAAGCAGTAGAAAGTGTAAATGCAGGGATTATTTTTGGTATTTTAGGATTAGTTACGGGGGCAGTGTGGGCAAAATACACATGGGGTCAGTTTTGGAGCTCCGATCCAAAGCAAAATTTTGCAGCAATCTCTGTTTTATTGTATTTTGCTTATCTAGTGCTTCGTAACGCGATAGATGAAGAACAAAAAAGAGCAAAAATTTCTGCTATATATAATATATTCGCTTTTCCAATGATGGTGGTGCTTTTATTTGTACTACCCCGTTTACAATCTTCATTACATCCAGGAAACGGAGGCAACCCCGGCTTTAATAGTTATGATTTAGATAGTAGAATGCGTATGGTTTTTTATCCTGCTTGTTTGGGATGGATAATTATTGGTTATTGGATATATACCATTCGTTTTAGAATACGTACGCTCGAAAATAAACAATTTTGATGTTATGAAAAATTTAATCATGTTAATTACCACATTAGGTTTGTTCGCTCAGAACAACGGTGTAGAAATGGCCGATGCTTTACGTAGCAATGGAAAAATCTATGTTGTAGTTGCCTGTATTGTTATAATTTTAGTGGGTTTATTGATCTATCTCTTCAGTATGGATAAAAGATTAAAAATGTTAGAAAAAAAATCTGATCCCAAAAACTAATTTGAAACTGCTTAATCACAATTTTTTACCCTTTTTTCAAGGTGTTTATGTTACACTAAGCAAATTAATACTTGCATTAGTGCTAATTTTTAATGCAATTTTGCACCCGTAAAAGAATACAACCAATTATAAAAATTATAAATAATGGCTAATACAGCAAACGAAACAAGTTTCTTTACTGATGTATGTAAGAACTTTGATAGTGCAGCACAATTTACTTCTCATCCAGAAGGTTTATTGGCTCAGATAAAGGCGTGTAACAGTGTATACCGTTTTCAGTTCCCAATTCGCAGGGGAAATGGTTTCGAAGTAATTGATGCATGGCGTGTAGAACATTCGCATCACATGAGTCCCACAAAAGGAGGCATTCGTTACAGTGATATGGTAAACGAAGATGAAGTGATGGCTTTAGCGGCTTTAATGACGTATAAATGTGCTATTGTAAATGTTCCTTTCGGAGGTGCTAAAGGCGGAATTTGTATCAACCCCAAAAATTATTCGGTTGCTGAATTAGAAACCATTACCCGTCGTTACACTACAGAACTAATTAAAAAGAATTTTATTGGTCCTGGTATTGATGTTCCTGCGCCCGATTATGGTTCAGGAGAACGCGAAATGAGTTGGATTGCCGATACGTACATGACCATGAACCCAGGCTCTTTAGATGCTTTAGGATGTGTAACTGGAAAGCCGATTGCGCTGCATGGTATTCGGGGAAGAAAAGAAGCAACAGGTAGAGGTGTTGCCTTTGCCGTTCGCGAATGCGTTAATGTTGTAGAAGATATGGCTAAAATTGGCTTTAAACCTGGCTTAGATGATAAAAGAGTAATTGTTCAAGGTTTAGGAAACGTTGGTTACCATTCGGCTAAATTCCTTGCTGAATTCGGCGCTACTATTGTCGGAATTTGTGAATTCGAAGGCGCAATTTATAATGCCAATGGTTTAAATATTGATGAGGTTTTTGCACACCGTAAAAATACAGGTTCAATTTTGGGATTTTCTGGGGCAACTGATTTTAAAAACTCTATGGAGGGATTAGAGCAAGATTGCGACATTTTGGTTCCTGCTGCTTTAGAAAATCAGATCACTAATTTAAATGTCCGTAACATTAAAGCAAGAATTATTGCTGAAGGTGCAAATGGACCATGTACGCCAGAAGCTGAAGAAATTTTCACCGAAATGGGCGGAATGATTATTCCCGATATGTATTGTAATGCAGGTGGAGTAACCGTTTCTTACTTCGAGTGGCTAAAAAATCTTTCTCACGTGGCTTTCGGAAGAATGGAAAAACGTTATGCAGAAAATTCAAATGCTAATTTGATCAATACATTAGAAAGCTTAACAGGAAAAACAATTCCAGCAGAAAACCGTCTAATGATTGTAAAAGGTGCATCAGAAATGGAATTGGTAAACTCAGGTTTAGAAGATACTATGATCCATTCGTATCACGAGATTAGAGAAACTTTGGTGAATAAACCAGCTGTACAAACCTTAAGAACAGCTGCATTTGTAAACTCAATTGATAAAATTGCAGTTTCTTACATGAACTTAGGTATTTGGCCATAATTCAGTTCAAAATAGTAAAAGGCTCAGGTTTGAACAAATCTGAGCCTTTTTTATTTCTCAAAACTTTTTCCCTTTTTCAACGTATATTGTATAAACTGTAACCATGAAACTTTTAAAAATATCAATTGCGGCGTTTCTAGTGCTTTTTGTCATCTCCTGTGGTTCTTCGCAGCAAGATCAAGCCAAAGCCAAATTAACCACACCTAAAGGAACCGAAAAAGTAGCTGTTTTTGCTGGTGGATGTTTTTGGGGAATGCAAGAAGGGTATTCAGAATTGAAAGGTGTAGCGAGTGCAACAAGTGGTTACGCTGGCGGTACCACTAAGAATCCGACCTACGATGAAGTGAATACAGAAACCACTGGACACGCTGAGGCGGTGCAGGTTGTTTATGACCCTTCAATCATTAGTTTTAAACAACTATTGGATGTTTTTTTTGTTGTACATGATGGTACGCAACTAAATAGGCAAGGTCCTGATATTGGAACAAGTTATCGCTCTATTGCTTTTTATACCAATGAAGAAGAAAAAACTCAAGTAGAAGAGGCAATCGCTAAAAGCAATGGCTCTCAATTGCATCCTGGGCAAATTGTAACCGAAATTAGGCCAATGGCAACTTTCTATCCAGCTGAAAAATATCACCAAAATTATGTTAAGCTTAATCCAAATCAATCTTATGTTACGGCTGTATGCGGACCGAAATTGGATAAACTTAGAGCTGCATTTCCTCAACTGCTAAAAGACGAGTTTAAATAGTTGATTAATATCAACCAATTGTCATGATATTCAATACCATGAGGTCAAAATGCTTTCGCTAAGTATGTTTTTTTATCTTTGTGTCGAAGATTTTAAAATAAAACTTAAATGAGGAAAAGTGCAATTATTGGTTTAATTACGATCGCCATTTGTATCGGCTTTTTAGTGAGTTTAAACGCAGATACCGATACTTATTCTGATTTTACTGAAGCTGCTTCATCAAGCAAAGAAGAACATGTGATGGGCTATTGGGAAAAAAGCAAAGGGATGCACTACGACGCAGTTAAAGACCCTAATCATTTTGCTTTTTTTATGAAAGATGAAAAAGGTAAAGTAAAACAAGTGGTTTTAAATGGTACAAAACCTCAAGATTTTGAACGTTCTGAAAAAATAGTGTTGATAGGTAAAATGGATAACGATACATTTTATGCCTCTAAAATACTTATGAAATGTCCTTCTAAATA
>JACMOW010000223.1 GCA_014377775.1 Pedobacter sp.
AAAGTTACTGCAAAAGCATGTAGCTGATCGAAATAATCAGATGCATATAATTCGTTTTTCCACTCAAAGCCAAGCCAATGAATATCTTCTTGCTGACTGTTTACATATTCTGTTTTTTCCGTTACGGGATTGGTGTCGTCGAATCGCAAATTGGTATATCCGCCATATTTTTGAGTTAATCCAAAATTAAGGCAAATGGCTTTAGCATGTCCAATGTGCAAATAACCATTGGGTTCTGGTGGAAAACGCGTAACCAAGGTTTCATATTTCCCAGTACTTAAATCATTCTCTATTAGCTCTTCAATAAAGTTTAATGATTTTTCTTCGCTCATAATAAATTGTAGATTTTGAACATCAAAGTTAGCAATTTAACCGAGTTATTGAACCAGCTTGTGTTCTTTTAGGTATTTTGAAATGGCCGCATGATAAACTATTTTTCCTTTAGGAATCGTTTTACTAAAAGCCTTTTTTCTCTCAGGATCTGATAAAATGCTTTTTGCATAGGCCTGTGCCGCTTTAAATTGATATTGATTATCTATTTGCTTTTCGGTTTTTACCACCTTAGACATGTCTGGGTATCTGCTAATAACCGTTTTATCACCGTAATTTTTAAAAATAACATTACCTACTTTGCCGCTTAACGTTTCGGTAACGATGTTGTTTTTTGAGATTGCCATAAAATACAGATTAATAATACATACGGTAAATATAGTGAAAGTATATTGAAGTTCCCAATATCTTACGTTTATCTTTCGTTTATCTTTCGTTTATCCTTCGTTTATCCTTCGTTATACTTGGTCTGTAGATTGCTAAAAGCAGGCTCGTTGATCCGTTATTAAGCTTGTGTTATACGGTCAAAAATATTTACATTTACGGTGGATTAGGTTAACAAATTAAATAACAAGGGAATGAACAAAACACTCAACAGACCAATACGCGTTTTAGTAGCAAAAGTAGGCTTAGATGGGCATGATAGAGGCGCAAAAGTAATTGCCACTTCCCTACGCGATGCAGGTATGGAGGTAATTTATACCGGATTACGCCAAACTCCCGAAATGGTGGTGAATACCGCCTTGCAAGAAGACGTTGACGCCATTGGAGTTTCCATTCTTTCGGGGGCGCACATGACCGTTTTTCCAAAAATTATAGCCATTATGAAGCAGAAACAGCTAACAGATGTGCTGTTAACTGGCGGCGGGATTATCCCTGAAAATGATATGGTTGAACTTCAAAAAATTGGGGTTGGTGGCTTATTTGCGCCTGGAACCCCAATGGCTACGATTGTTACTTATATTGAAAACTGGGTTGTTGAACATAGAAATTTTTAACATGAACTATCAAAATATCCTCTGCGAGCTAAGGGAAAATATCCTTTATGTAACCATTAATAGAGAATCAAAATTAAATGCTTTAAACAAAGCAACTTTAGAAGAGTTAGCAGATGTAATTAATTATGTCACAGAAAATGATGAAGTAAGAGGGGTGCTGTTAACCGGTGCCGGTGAAAAAGCTTTTGTGGCTGGGGCCGATATTTCAGAGTTTCAGAACTATAA
>JACMOW010000030.1 GCA_014377775.1 Pedobacter sp.
GGTGCCGCCAAAACCATAATTTAAACAAACGATTTGGTTAATTTCTTTATCAATGGTATCCTGAGAAATGAGGTCGCGATAGGCAGCCAAAGGTTCGCTAGGGCCATCCCATTCTGCTGATTTCTGGAAAGTTTCTAGTTCCGAATTTAGCTGTACTGCGTTGAGGCAAGGCAATACTTGTTGTTTTTCTAACATCAATATTGCGGTAATGAGTTCAACCGCTCCAGCCGCACCCAGCATATGTCCAAATTGCGATTTTGGTGCCGAGATCTGATAACCATTATCGCCCATTACATCTACCACACTGAGTAATTCTATAGCGTCGCCAACAGGGGTGGAAGTGCCATGTACTTTTACCACATCAGGGCGTATGTTTAGATCGCCTATTAATCCTTTCCAAAGTCGTTTCTGACCAGAGAAGGAGGGGAAGAACATGTTGCCATCACCATCAGAGTTGTTGTGGTAATTATCGATAACAGCAAGAATGTTAGCGCCCCTTGCTTTGGCCATTTCATATTCTTCTAGCGCTACAATGCCACAGCCAAAAGAACAAACGAAGCCATTTCTACTTACATCAAAAGGGCGAGAGCTTTCTGAAGGAACGAAACCTTTACTGAGTACCTGCATGGCATCAAAACCAATATAAGTTTCGAGTGAAGTGCCTTCTACACCGCCAGCAATTACACGGTCTTGCAAGCCGAATTTAATTAGCCGGTAGGCGTAACCTATGTTGCCCAAGCCCGTGGCGCAAGCAGAACCAATAGACTCGCAAACCCCTTTGTTTTTTATAAGGCAAGAAACGTTAGCGGCATCACGGTAAACCATTGCACGATCTACAGTATGCGATCCTGCGAGGCGGGTTTTGCGTTTCAGTTCAAAAAAATTATGCCAAGCTGTTCTTAAAATAACATGACCAGCACCGCCAGAACCAACAACAACCCCAGTTTGTTCAGATTGTGTTTCTGCGTTCGTCCACCCAGCCATTTTAATTGCTTCTTGTGCGCCTATCATAGACCATATGCTGCCTACATCTGCGGTAGAAAGATTGCTATCGGGAATTCTGTTCAGGTGATCGATGTAGGTTTCAGGATAATCTGCTGCGAGGGTAGAGTAAATTGCTTCAAGTCCCATCTCGGCTTCTGTAATGTACCCAGAAACCGTAGAACGGATGTTTTTTCCATGTGAAAGGGCTAAATCCCAGCTCCTGATTAGGCTATCTCCATTAAACAGTTTTTGTTTAAAATCAGACAAGTCTTTACAATCAGGAAATGCACCTCCCATACCAACTATCGCAACTCTTCTTCCCTCAGTAGCCATTTTTATCCTTTTTCTTTTGTTCTAATAATGAGATCAACGATGTCTTTAACTTTAGACCCCAAATCGTCTATGTCATCATCTTCAAATTCTACGTCGAACTTCTGCTCTGTTTTTGCAGCGATGTTAATCATTTCAGTTGATGGTGTATTCAAATCGGCAATGAAGTCGGTTTCTTCAGTAATATTTACCAATTTAGTTTGGTCTATTGTTCTTACTGTTTTTAAAATCTCTACTAAGCCGTCAATTATTTCTTGTCTTTCCATGTATTCAATTATAATATAAATTTTTCTCTTTTCATTCCTCTTCCTGTTACCTCAAAGAGTTCTGCAATTAGGATAAAATCATCACTGAGCTCATAATTAAGAAATTGTTCCTTTGTATATCCGCTAAAATAAGCATCTAAATCCAAACCTTTAGGTACTTTATAAATTCTTCCATCGCAGGTAATTTGTCGGAACTTATAAAAAGTAATTTTACCCATGCTAATAAAGGTTTCGCCTTCTAGCAAAAAACTCTTAAAATTAACTTGGCCTAAACTCACAAATAGGGGGATAAAATTTGCTTTTAGATAGTCGAAATCACATTTTTGTTTAATACATTCAGAGAAACCACTACAGGCAACTACGGTGGCTTGTGCAAAGGCTTCGATTTGGTCTACCCCTCTAAATACGCCAAAATGATCTTCAACATCTCTTGCCGTGGGTGTATAACTGCAAATAATGCCTGTATCAGGCAAATGCCAGATAAATTTATCTAACAAGGCCTTTTTCGGTCCGTGAAGCAATATGCTTGAGGGGGTTATTCCTATAAGGTTTTCCATATCAAAATAATCCACCATTAACGTGGATGTTTGTTCCATTCACATAAAAGGCTTGCTCAGATAGTAAAAACGAAATCATGTCTGCTACATCTTCTACTTTTCCAAACCTTTTGGAAGGTATCATTTTTAAATATTTTTCTTTTTCAGTCTCAGGTAGTTTGCTGGTCATATCGGTTTCAATAAAACCAGGCGAAACACTTAAAACGCGTATGTTGTGTTCCTCATTCAGTGCTCCGGCTTCTTGAGCCAGCGATTTTGAAAGGGCTACTAATCCTGCTTTTGTGGCGGCGTATACCGATTGAAATGCATTTCCTGTTTGGCCAACGATTGAACTAATGTTAATGATTACCCCTTCTTTTGATAAGCTGAAGATTTTCATGGCCGTTTTGCAGATCATAATTGGTGCCCTCAGGTTTACATTAAGCATGGCATCTATTGCTTTTTCAGGCTGGAAGATCAGTGAATTATCGAAAGTTACACCAGCGTTATTAATTACGGCATATAGGCTATCGCCATGTTCTTTCTTTAGCTGCTTGCAAAAATTAGTTACCTGCTCGGGGTCCGAAAAATCGGCAAACATCAACTCACTGTTTGGAAGGGTTGAGGTAAAGCTTTCGGGGCTAGAGGCGTGTAATATTAATTGATAATCATTACACAATTTTTTAGATATTGCTAAACCTAGGCCTCTGCTTGCGCCGGTTATTAATATCTTTTTGTTTGTCATGTAGCGTATCGTTTTTGTAGTTCAAAGATGGTTATTTTTTTTCAAATACACATCGTCATCCGATACACAACGTCATCCGATGAGAATAAACATATTGTCGATACTCATCGGGTGACGATGTTAGGTGATGGTTACTTAAATTCGATTATAAACTCTGATTTTGGTTGACGAACCTTTTTAAGGTTTACTAACCAATCGCCTGCCTCATCGCGATGGCCTAAAGGCATAATGGCAACGCTTTTTAAGCCTCTTTCCGTTAAGCCTAAAATTTCGTCGTATTTTGCATTGTCGAAACCTTCCATTGGTGTAGAATCTACTTTTAGCAGTGCGGCTTCGGCAAGTGCAACACCTAAACCAATATAAGCCTGACGCGCTGCATGCTGAAAATTAATTTCGGCCGTTCTAGGCACATAGCTATTAACTAACATTTTTTGATAATCGGCAGTACTTTCTGGCGGTGTGCCACGCTCTTTGTGCATGCGTGCAAATACTTTGTTAATTCGCTCTTCTGTATAATTATCCCATGCTGCAAATACCAAAAGGTGAGAACAATCTACAATTTGAGATTGGTTAGATGAATGAGGTAAAAGGGTTTGTTTTAACTCGGGGTTGGTAATTACAATTAATTCATAAGGCTGGAGGCCAGATGATGTTGGCGCTAAACGGGCAGCTTCTAAAATTTGATCTACTTTATCTTGTTGAACGGCTTGTCCGTTCATTTTTTTGGTGGCATAACGCCAGTTTAGGGCATCTATTAAACTCATTTTATGGTATTTAGTGATTTATGTTTTTGGGTTAAAACCATGAAGAATGCTAACGTTTGCATAAAACAATGATTTAGCTTTTTTGTTTTTCAAAAGCTAGTTTCAATTGCAAAAGTAGAAATGTTAGTTGAGGTAAAGTGTTGGTGTGGGAAGTTTTTACTTTGGGATGATAGCGATGGATGACGATTATTTTTTTTCGTTTTGTATTTTATCCTTTTTAATTGGAGAGTAATCACTTTTGGCTTGCCTGTTTACTTGTATTTTATCGAAGTAACATTTTACGCCAGTTGCAGCATTCATATCTTCTACATTTTGGATGTGAAAATGTAAGTGTGCTTCTGATGAATTCCCTGAATTTCCACAAAGCCCAAGTAACTGTCCTTGTTTAATTTTTTGCCCTTGTTTTACAGCAATTGAATGTTGTTTAAAGTGCGCAAAAAATAGATATTCGTTATTTTGTGTTTTTAGGATAACAGTATTTCCTGGAACATAAATAGGATTTAGCTTTCCGGGTACATTGTCTTTAACACCATCTACAACTAAAACTACTTCTCCATTGCAAGGTGCAATTAGTTCTTTGCCAAAAGCATAGTAGTCTTCGTTTGTTTTTCCGTTTGTTCGATATGAATTTCCCTTTTCGTTGGTGATTAATAGATCGAAAGCATTTTTTTGAGCTTCGCTTTCCACATGATAGTTTAATTCTTTTGTGTCGCCACCCCAGGTAACTGTCCACTCCTCTTTAAATGGTAATATTAGTTTTGTTGCGTTGCGAACCAATCTGGGCAAATCACTTTCTTTAAAAGGTTGTACAAATAGTCCATTTATTTTCGAGTTATTATCAACCGAAATATTGACTACAAATAATGCTTTTTCAAAGTTTGTTTTATACGAAGCGTACGATTGCTCGTATTTTACGAATTGTCTTTTCGTAATTTTTCCTGCTTGCGTTTTTAAGCCGGTTAAAAATTCTTTTGTTTTGTTAAGTGGTAAGGCATTTTGCATTTCAGCAGAAAAACTTGAAAATATGGCATCAAAATTATCTGCATTGTAACTCGATTCAAACCCATCTGCAACAATTTTATGGGCTATTTTTTCTGTTTGCGCAAAAGCAAAGTTTAAAAAAATTGCGAAGAGGATGGTTGTTAGGTATTTTTTCATAAATTAATATAAAAGTGGTCAATTTAAGTAGAAGTCTTTCGGTTTTTTCAAGATAATTTCGGTTTTTTATTTGCTAAGCATAGTTCCTGTTTCGATATGAAACATATTTTTGTTTGATATTGAAACAATAGTTATCTTTGTCCCTTTAAACAGCATAGCACAAATAGATATGAGCTCAAAATTGTCACAAAAGCAAATTGGTCAGCGGATAGCAGAACTTCGTAAAATGAAGGGTCTTTCTCAGGAAGATTTGGCTAAGGGTGTCAAAATTTCCCGACCTTCATTGGCTCAAATTGAGTTAGGAAATAGAAGTGTTGACATTCTTGAACTGCAAAAATTGTCTTTGGTATTAGCATTTTCATTAGATGATTTTATGTCTAAGGATTTCTCTGCAAGTAAAGAAATTGAAGGCCAGGTAGAAAAAAAGACAAAGAAAGAAGAAGAGCGTATTTCTGTACCAACGCTTCAAGTTAATAAGTTTAAAAATGTTTTATTGTATATTCTCGAACGCTGTGCGGGTAAGCCAAATGTTGGCGAAACGGTTCTTTATAAATTGCTCTATTTCTCTGATTTTAACTATTATGAA
>JACMOW010000224.1 GCA_014377775.1 Pedobacter sp.
GAACAGGAAGAAATTTAAGAAATCTAAATACAAAGATAGTGCGGCTACGATTGCAGTTTTCTTGGCTTCTATTTGTTGAACCTGATCACCATTTGATTCGATTCCCTCACCAATGCGTTTAATCTTTTGTACATCGTATGCGGTTAAAGCGGTGAAAATGGCTACTCCAAAGAAACTCATGATGTAATTTAATTGAGAACTTCCGATAAACATATTTACCACACTAGCAATCACTAAACCAATAACCCCTACCATTAAAATGGGGCCAAACTTGGTTAAATCTACCTGCGTAGTGTAGCCTAAAAATGCCATGATACCGAAAATTCCAGCGGCTGCTGCAAAACAAGCCACAATTGAAGCGGATGTATAGGTTAATAGAATAAAACTTAAACTTACTCCAGTTAAGGCAGAATACAGTATAAATATTCCCAATAAGGCAGGGTAGGATAATTTACTTAAACCAAAGCTCATGGTTAACACCAAACCTAAGGGCGCAAACATTACTATGTAACCCGGAATTTTCATTGCTATTAATTTATTTGTAATAGGATCTTTCACAGCAAGATATTGCATCAAGCCCTCATTAGTGCCAAAAATATAAGCAGCTAAAGTAGAAAGGCTTAACGCTACAAACATCCACAGAAAAACGTTTGCAAAAAATTTCTTCGAAACACTGCCTTCTTGTACAAAAACACTGTTATTTTGATATTGATAATTTTGTTGTTCCATATTAGATTTGTAAATTTTATATAAATTTAAGTAATTAGTTTAATCTTTTTGTCAGCAGTTCTTCAACTTTTTTATAGAACTGATGCGGTTTCAACTTACGCCAGTGCAAATCATCCAGCTCACCACCAAAGTTTAGATAATAATCAATGCTGCTATCTCGGAATTCACGAATTACGTGTTCGTTAAAGTTAATGCCTGCAATCCAGCCTTCTTCTACATCCTGAAACCACTCTTCATAATAACTATCGTCTGATGCATGGTAATTCAGTACATTTTCGCCGATTAGAATAAATTTGTTAATCCCCTCATCAATCATCAACTCAATAATTTCACGCTTTAGAAGCATGATATCGTTATTAATGGCATCATTCCATTCGCCCATTAATTCAATAATAGTGTATTGCCGATCGTAATCGGTATATAAAACTTTGATGTAAAGTGTATTTGAACCAAATACATCCCATTGTGGGTGAATAAGGTAGTTGTAAAGCTGTTTATCATAATAAAATTCGGAATACTCGGTATTAAAAAAAGGAGAGCGGTCATCTTCAGCGGCGATATAATCATCTCTCCAAAGATAAAAAGGTTCGATTTCGTGCATTTTTATCCTTTACTTGCCTCTACTGCCTTACGAACACTTCCGTATTTATTTAATAAACCTGCAGCAAGATCATGATCTATATTTAATTCTTTCATTACCATCTGGGTTCCTCGATCTACCAATTTATGATTGGTTAGCTGCATATCTACCATTTTATTGCCTTTTACCCGCCCTAACCTAATCATTACAGTAGTACTCAGCATGTTAAGTACCATTTTTTGGGCGGTACCCGATTTCATTCTTGTGGAACCAGTTAAAAACTCTGGTCCAACTACCACCTCTACAGGATAGTCTGACTCGGCAACAATGGGTCCGCCATGGTTACAAATAATGCAACCAGTTAAAATACCATGTTTACGTGCAGTGTTTAAACCGCCAATAACGTAAGGCGTAGTACCTGAGGCGGCTAAGCCAATTAGGGAATCTTTTTCATTAATGTTATATTCTTGTAAATCGATCCAAGCTTGCGCTGCGTCATCTTCGGCAAACTCAACCGCTTTTCTGATGGCAGTATCGCCACCGGCAATAATGCCCACAACACGATCAAAAGTTACGCCAAAAGTAGGGGGGCACTCTGAAGCATCAACAACGCCTAGTCGGCCGCTTGTTCCGGCTCCGATATAAAATAATCTTCCTCCTAATTTCATTTTTTCGGCAACCGCCGATGCTAATTTCTCTATTTGCGGAAGTGCTTTTTCTACTGCTTGTGGAACAATTTTGTCTTCGATATTAATTCTTTCCAAAATCTCCATAACCGACATTTTGTCGATGTCGCTGTACTTAGATTCTTGCTCAGTTACTCTATTCATCTGTATTTAGTTATTGTTTTTCAACGGTCACATGGAATACGCCATGTCTTTTAATTTGCGTTTGTACGTTTTGTACATGGCTATTTCATAGATTTGGTTTGTGTTAAAGTTCGTTAATTTCTGCTAAAACAGGAAATAATTCGAATAAATCATTGCAATTTTAGAGAGAAGATTACGCCTCTCCAAATATTTACATAAAATTTTTAAAAAAACAGCCCTGTTATTTAATTAACAGCCTAAAATTCATAACTTTGTAAGGCTATCTACAAATGAAAAAAATTACCCGTCATAATCTACTTATTGCTTTAACCTATTCAATTACCTTAATAGGAGGTATGTTTTTGGGCTATAAATTCTTAAAAGATCAAGGTTTTAAGATCGAAAGCAAAAATCGTTATGCCAATAACAGCAACCAAAAGGTAGAAGATATTATTCATATTATCAATAAAAATTACGTTGATGATGTAAATGCAGATAGTTTACAGCATTTGCCGATTGATAGTTTATTACATCAATTGGATCCACATAGCATTTATTTGCCTCCTACCAAAGCTTTCGAAATGGCCGAATCTTTAGAAGGGAATTTTGAAGGTATTGGGGTTGAATATTATATTTTAAATGATACTTTGCTAGTAACCAATGTATTAAAGGATGGTCCCGCTTTCTTTGGTGGTTTAAAACAGGGCGATAGAATTTTAAAGATCGACAGTATGGTGGTGAGTGGGAAATCGTTACCACGATCGGAGATGATGGGTAAAATTAGAGGTAAAAGCGGCACTACAGTTCAATTGGTGGTTTCTCGACAAGGGATAATTGCTCCGACTTTATTGAGCATTAAAAGGGGTAGGGTTGATGTAAGTAGTGTAGACGCGGCCTATATGCTTAATTTCGAAACCGCTTATGTTCGTATTAGTAAATTTGGTGCAAATACCGATAAGGACTTTGTAGATATAGTGAGGGGATTAAAAGCCAAAGGGATGCGAAAATTGGTACTCGATTTGCGCGATAATGGAGGCGGTTATGTAAGTGCTGCAACTGGTTTAGCCAATCAATTTTTGCAAGAGAATAAATTAATTGTGTATACAGAAGGTAAGCACGAGCCGCGTACCGATTATTTTGCAACTGGTGGTGGCGAATTTGAGCAAGGTAAATTAGCGGTGCTCATTAATGAAAATTCTGCATCGGCAAGTGAAATCTTCGCTGGCGCCATGCAAGATTTAGATCGAGGTATTATTATAGGTAGGCGATCATTTGGTAAGGGCTTAGTACAAGAGCAATTTCCCTTTGAAGATGGATCGGCCTTGAATTTAACCATTGCCCGCTATTACACCCCATTGGGCAGAAGTATTCAGAAATCATACAAAAAGGGATATAGCGCATATCAGCATGAGCTAGAAGACCGATTAAATGATGGCGAGCTAACGGCTAGAAATGTAAAGGCTATAGATAGTTTACAACAAGGCGTTGCTTTTGTAACGGCTGCTGGTAAAAAAGTATTTAGCGGGGGTGGTATACAGCCAGATATTTATGTAAAGTTAGATACCTTAGGTTATAACAAATTTTACGCAAACTTGGTTAGTAAAAAAATATTGATCGCCTTTGTATTTAATGTATTGGCCGATCGTTATACGCCCACATATTTAGCGCAAAATTTAGGGAGCTTTAATATGAGTGATACAGATTTCAAAGATTTGGTAAGTTATATGCAGGTGAAAAACATTAGAATTGAACCTAAACAATTGGCAGCATCAAAATCGATTATCTATAACGATGTAAAAGTGATGCTATGCAAGTACCACTTGGGCGATATTGGCTATTATAAAGCGAGCAATTTAACCGACTCTGTCGTAAAAACGGCTTTGGCGAGTTTGCAATAGCTGTTCAAATATGAATATACTTATAGTTGAAGATGAGAAGGCACTTGCCTTGGAAATGGCCGATTTTTTAGGAAAGGAAGGCTATGTGATTGAACACGCCTGGAAATTTGCATCAGCGACTGAAAAGATATTTATCAATACTTACGATTTTATTCTACTTGACCTTGGTTTGCCTGATGGTGATGGATTAGTGTTGCTAGATCAGTTAAAACGAATAAATGGTAGAGAAGACGCCGTTATTATTTTAACGGCCAGAGGGGACGTAGATGATCGGATAGGTGGACTGGAGGCTGGTGCAGATGATTATTTGGCTAAGCCTTTTTCACTAACCGAGCTTTTGGCAAGAATGCATGCTATCATTAGGAGAAAACATAAGCTCGAAAAAAATGAGGTGCATGTTCATGGATTTGTTTTGGATATAAAAAATCACCAGCTTAGCTACGGCTTGCAACGCCTCAACCTTACGCACAAGGAATTTGAAATTTTCAATTATTTGGTGCTTAATAAAAACCGGGTAATTTCAAGAATAAATCTTACAGAGCGTGTTTGGGGCGATATTTTAGAAGTAAATAGTGATTCGAATTTTGTTGACGTTCATGTGAAAAATCTCAGAAAGAAGTTGAATGCATTTGAAGATACTAAATGGTTCGAAACGGTTAGAAGTATTGGTTATAGGATAAATAGCTTATGAAACTTCAATTTAAGTTGGCGCTATACAATATCTTAGTTAAAGCGGCAACTATTGTTTTTTTAGGTATCTTAATTGTCATTTTCATAAAAAACATATCCATTAGCCATATTCAGGCACGCTTAAAAGAGAAGCGCACTAAAATTATTAGCCATTTATCTGCTCCCGAGATAATAGATTTTTTAGCCCGACAGGGTAATTATACCGACTATAACTTACTTAGAGAAGAGTATTTTACACTTGCTAAAATTCCAAAAATTAGCACCAGTAAGGAGAAATTCACAACCGAAGAGAGAACAATTGAGGGAGATATATTGACTTATGAAATTTTAATGCAAGATTTTAATCACAATGGCGCGCATTACAGATTAGAGCTTGGAGAAGCGTTAACCACAGTTGATTTACTTGAAGAAACGATCTTGAAATTTACGCTAATAATTTTGGTCGTTTCGGCAATTATCACTTTATCTACTGATCTCGTTTTTTCAAAATATTTACTTTCTCCCTTTTATAAAATTATAGATGAAAAAATAAATAAGGTAAACGATCCTATCCATTTTAGCTATATTCCAATTAAAACGACTACTACTGATTTTGTATTGCTTGATGAAAGTATTAGCATGTTGATGAATAAATTAAAGATGTTCATGCTAACAGAGAAGGAGTTTATTGCCAATGTTTCGCACGAATTGTTAACTCCGATTTCTATTTTAATGGTTCGGATGGAAAATTTGTTGAATGAAGAAAATCTATCCACTGATGGTGAGAATAAAATTTTTGCTAACCTAAAAACTTTAAATAGGCTTAAATCGATTATTAACAGCTTGCTTATGATTTCCAAAATTGAACATCATCAATATAGTAGAGCCGATACGATTTCGATAAGGGATGTGATTACTGATGTGGTGAATGAGTTAGATCATCGTTTATTGATGAAAAACTTATCTATAGCAGTAAGCTTGCCGAAAGATTTTATTTTTACTGGAAATGCTTCATTGATCAATATTTTAATTACTAATCTCATCAGTAATGCGATAAAATACAATGTAGAAAAGGGCAAGATTGTCATTTCTTCAAATTTTGATAATCGTTTCTTCGAATTATTAATAAGTGATACAGGGATAGGTATCGAAGCAGGGCAATTGGGTCAGATTTTCGAACGTTTTGAACAATTAAATCGTGGAGAAGAGGGCGGTCATGGTTTGGGATTAGCAATTGTTAAGCACATTGCAGATTTTCATGGTATAACTATTGGAGTTAATTCAGCCATAAATAAGGGTACTGAAGTCGTTTTGAGGTTCTTCATCATTTCTTCATGTTAGTGATGCAACTTTGATCTAACAAATTAATCTATAAAATATTTAGACATGAAAAAATTCATTTTATCATTAGCAATTATTGCTACATCATTTGGTGCATTCGCTATGCAAACTCCAGCAGCTGTTAAAAAATCAGAAGTTAAAACAGAGAAAAAAGCTGCGCCTAAAGCGAAGAAAGAAGTAAAAAAAGAAGTTAAGGAAGTTAAAAAAACAACGCCAAAAAAAGGATAGTGGAGTAAGATTTCAGTTTAGTTTTAATTTAGTCCTCAGTAATTTCTTACTGGGGATTTTTTGTTTTAGGTATCCTAGCTCCACACTATGACGCCCTATTTTTGTCTGAAATAAATCTGTATTGGCACTCCAGAAAAATCAAAATGTTCTCGTAATTTGTTTTCTATAAAACGCTTATACGGTTCTTTAATATATTGAGGAAGGTTACAGAAGAAAGCAAACATAGGTGAGGTTGCGTTAATCTGAGTGATGTATTTTACTTTAATGTATTTTCCCTTAAGCGCTGGTGGTGGATATTTTTCGATGATAGGTAGCATTACATCGTTTAATTTCGACGTAGGAATTTTCTTGCTACGATTTTTATGAACTTCTAAAGCTGTTTCTATGGTTTTAAAAATACGTTGCTTGTTCAATACTGAAATAAATACGATAGGCACGTCAGTAAAGGGTTGTAATTTGGTACGGATCTGATCTTCGAATTCTTTAATGGTTTTATTGTTTTTCTCAATTAAATCCCATTTATTTACCAAAATCACAATTCCTTTTTTATTTTTCTCGGCTAAGTGGAAAATGTTTACATCTTGCGACTCTAACCCATCTTCCGCATCGATCATCAACATCACTACATCAGCCTCTTCTAAGGCTTTAATGGTACGCATTACTGAATAAAACTCTATGTTCTCTTTAACTTTGGTTTTTTTGCGTAATCCGGCAGTGTCAATAAACATAAATTCGTGACCAAACTGGTTGTAATGGATGTGAATCGAATCGCGAGTGGTACCTGCAATTGGGGTTACAATGTTACGGTCTTTGCCAATTAGTGCGTTAATTAAAGATGATTTACCAACGTTTGGTCGGCCAACAATTGTTATTTTAGGTAGTGCATTTTCCTCTTCTGGAATATCTTCGAAATGGGTAATTACTTGGTCTAATAAATCACCGGTTCCAGATCCCGTCATGGATGAGATGGTATAAATCTCGCCTAGGCCGAAACTATAAAATACAGTGGCGTCGTTTTCTAATTGATGATTATCAACTTTATTTACGACAATAAAAACAGGTTTCTTGCTTCGGCGTAGAAGCTGTGCAATATCATCATCCAAATCGGTAATACCTGTAGTTACATCAACCATAAACAAAAGAACGGTGGCTTCTTCGATGGCTATAACAACTTGCTCGCGAACGGCAGCTTCAAAAACATCTTCAGAATTGGCTACATAACCACCCGTATCGATTACGGTAAATTCTCTATTGGTCCATTCCGCTTTCCCATAATGCCTATCTCGGGTTACGCCACTAAAATCATCTACAATGGCTTTGCGACTTTCGGTTAAGCGGTTAAAAAGGGTAGATTTGCCTACGTTTGGTCTTCCGACGATTGCGATGATATTGCTCATGGTATTATGGTTTGTTAGTGGTTTGGTTTGTTCGGTGCCAGTCGAAAAGCCATTTTTCTGCTAACTTTCTAAGTTTTAAAGAATTTAAATCTCTAAAGGAGGGCAAAAGTACGCTTTTTTATCGATATAAAGAAGGGATTGGGCAACACTTGTCCAAGCAACTAAGTGCCTAAACACGAAAAAAACTAATTATCGTATCCAAAACTCTTCAAGTAATTCTTTTTGCTGCGCCAATCGGGCAATACTTTTACAAAGGTTTCAAGGAACACTTTGGTGTCTAAGAATTTTTCAATGTCCTTTCGGGCCTCCATGCCTACTTTTTTAAGCATTGCGCCACCAGTACCGATTAAAATATTTTTTTGCGAATCGCGCTCTACCACAATCTCTGCAGTAATGCGTACCATGGGTCCGCCTTTGCTTTGTTCTTCTTTAAAGGAGGTAACAATTACTTCGGTGCTATATGGAATTTCTTTTTTATAGTTGAAAAATATCTTTTCTCGGATAATTTCAGAAACGAAGAAACGCTGACTTCGGTCAGTTAACTCTTCTTTATCGTAATAGGCCGGATGCTCGGGGATAGTTTCCAAAATCAATGGCAAGATGCCATCTAGGTTGTATTTGTGTAGTGCCGAGATGGCGTAAATATGTTTAGGATTTAATTTTTCTTGCCAATAGGCAAATTTCTCATCCACTTGTTCTTGCGTAGCGTTGTCTATTTTATTGAGGAGTACTACCAAGGGGATTTCGGTATTGATAATTTTTTCGAGCACATCGTTTTCGTCGTGCTTTTCATGAATATCGGTTACAAAGAGAATTAAATCTGCATCACTTAATGCGCCATTTACAGCGGTCATCATCGAATCTTGCAATCCATAAAGCGGTTTTATGATGCCAGGTGTGTCTGAAAAAACAATTTGGAAGTCATCTTCGTTCACAATCCCTAGGATACGATGGCGTGTGGTTTGGGCTTTTGGTGTAATGATCGAAAGCTTCTCACCCACTAGGGCATTCATGAGGGTAGATTTACCTACGTTTGGTTTACCAATGATGCTTACAAAACCTGCTTTATGCGACATGAAAATATTTTTTAAAATAAATTTGTAATGCAAAGAAACGAATTATATCTTTGCATTCCAATTCGGAGGAAGCGTTAAGGATTTAACAAAACCTACAAATTGTATATAGTGCGGGGTGGAGCAGTTGGTAGCTCGTCGGGCTCATAACCCGAAGGTCATCAGTTCGAGTCTGGTCCCCGCTACCAAAGAAGTTGAAATGACACTTCTTAATTAATGGCCCGTTCGTCTAGGGGTGAGGACGTTAGATTTTCATTCTAGAAACAGGGGTTCGATTCCCCTACGGGCTACAAATATCAATATCAAAACGTATAAAAGGCTGCAAACGA
>JACMOW010000225.1 GCA_014377775.1 Pedobacter sp.
TGGAAGATTTTGTAGGCAAAACTGTTAGGGTTTTAATTGAAGGGTTTTCTAAAAAATCGGACAAGGAATACAGGGGTCGTAATGACGAAAATGCGATGGTAGTTTTCCCAGTTATCAATTCATTAAAACCAGGAGCCTACGCAAATGTTTATATAGAAAGATGTACTTCGGCCACATTACTGGGAAGAATTGTTGTCTAAACACTTTATACTAACTACTAAGTACCAAATGGATATACAAGATATAAAAAATAGATTCGGTATTATTGGGGGTTCACCCCTATTAAACCGCGCTATTGATACAGCCAGACAAGTTTCGCCAACAGACATGTCTGTACTTATTACTGGAGAAAGTGGTAGTGGAAAGGAAGTTTTTTCACATATTATTCATCAAATGAGTGCCCGTAAGCACGGCGCTTTTATTGCAGTAAATTGTGGTGCTATTCCGGAAGGGACGATAGACTCGGAGTTATTTGGGCATGAAAAAGGATCGTTTACTGGCGCTCACGAAGCGCGTAAAGGCTATTTTGAAGTGGCCAATGGCGGAACTATATTTTTAGACGAAGTAGCGGAATTGCCACTCGGCACACAAGCACGTTTATTGCGTATTTTAGAAAGTGGTGAATATTTGAGGGTAGGCTCTTCAAAAGTTCAGAAAACCGATGTGCGTATCATTGCTGCCACCAACGTTGATGTATATAATCGAGTTAAATCTGGCAAATTCAGAGAAGATTTATATTACCGTTTAAATACAGTGCCTTTAAGAATTCCTTCGTTAAAAGAAAGAAAGGAAGATATTTACTTGCTCTTTCGCAAGTTTGCGGCCGATTTTAGTGATAAATACCGGAGTCCGGGCATTAACTTAGAACCCGAGGCTGTTCAACTTTTAAGCAATTACAGCTGGCCAGGAAATGTTAGACAATTAAAAAATATTGCAGAACAGATTTGCGTGCTCGAAAAAGATAGAAATGTAAGTGCGCAGGCCCTGCTTAATTATATCCCTAACGAATCGGGAAGTAATTTACCGATGACGATTAATGGGAACAATAAAGAGGATTTTTCTGAGCGAGACATTTTGTACAAAGTGCTTTTTGATATGAAAAAAGACATGATGGAGCTAAAAAAATTAGTGGCAGAAATTATCCAAAATGGAGGTAATACTTCACATATTATTGCCGATAACCCACAATATATTAATCAGCTATATCAAGAAGTTGACTTGCCAAACCATAACGAATCTGCGTTAACCATCAAACATCCCTCTCAAAATTCGCCAAACGAGTATAATTTTGCCCATGATGCCGAGGAGGTCGAAGAATCATTGTCGTTAATTGATAAAGAATCGGATTTGATTAAAAAAGCATTAAAAAAACATAAGGGCAAACGTAAATTTGCTGCACAAGAATTGGGAATTTCTGAACGCACGCTATATCGTAAAATAAAAGAACTCAATTTGAGTTAAATAACTAAAAATTACTGATGAAACATATATTATTTGGCCTGATTGTGGTTGTGCT
Source organism: Pedobacter sp. (assembly GCA_014377775.1). Taxonomy (GTDB): domain Bacteria; phylum Bacteroidota; class Bacteroidia; order Sphingobacteriales; family Sphingobacteriaceae; genus Pedobacter. The sequence goes on from JACMOW010000225.1 coordinate 1,517, forward strand.
TAGCAGCTGTAGCTATAAATTTAGTGGGGCATCGATACCTGATGAGATGAAAACGATAAATATCGCCTTTTTTGAAAATAACGCAGCCTTGGTTGATCCAAATTTGAGCCAAGCTTTTACTGAGGATTTCAAGACCCGTATCCGTACACAAAGTAAACTTAGCATTACACAAAATGATGCAAATGGCAAATTTGAAGGTAGGATTACTGATTACGACATTAAACCGATTTCCATTCAAGACAATACCAAACCCATTGCAGGCGCAAACAGATTAACCATTACCGTTTCGGTAACGTATACCGTTAACATTAAGGGCAAAGAAAAAGAAGGCTTCACACAAGTTTTCACTGCGTTCACCGATTTTTCGCTCGCCGGACAGTCCTTAGCGCCACAACAAGCTGCTTTAAATAAGAAAGTAATTGATCAGCTTACTGAAAATATTTTTAACCGCGCTTTTGCACAATGGTAGAGAATTTGTGTTTTCAATTGCTAACTTAGCAACAAAATGGAGCTGGATATCAAAACTAAACAACAACTAACAGATTTACTCGCAAACCCAACTACAGTTTCGGATGCGCATATTAATTTGTTGAACGATTTGGTTAGCGCCTATCCCTATTATCAGCCACTGCACCTACTTTTAGCAAAAGCAAGTCGAAACACTACAAATTACGAACATCTTTTAGCCACCGCAAGCCTATACAATGGGGGCAGTTTAGTGCATCAGCTAATTTTTAATCCCGAAACTTTAAATCAAGAGATAGATTTTGCAAGGGAAATTAAGGTTAGTGATGAGCAAGAAACATTTGACGAAATTGCAGAGGTAGACTCAGCAGCATTTGCATCGGCCATAGAAAGCATCGTATCTTCCGACTTTTTTGCCTTTGAACAGAATTTTAATAGTGAGCAAGTTACAAACGACACGCTAATTGTTACCCAACCCGAAGAATACAATCAGGAAGCAGAAGCCCAAAGTACATTAAGTAAGTATGATGACGATAAATTGCCTTATACCTTTTTGTGGTGGTTGGCCAAAACGCGTAAAGAGCATGAGCAAATATTTCAACCCTATGTTAGTCCGAAGCAACCTTCATTAAATCAGCAAGGTGAGCTTGAGCATCAGTTTGTAGAGCATATTTTTCATTTGCAAACTCCATTTAATATCGCCGATGAGGCAAGGAAAGGCCCCATAAATCTTCAAAATAAGCCGAAGGGCATAGAAATTATCGATTCGTTTATTAAAAACGACCCACAGATTAAGGCGCCAAAGGCCGAGCAAATTAATACCGAAAACAAAGCGAAGAAAAGTGCAGAAGATAATTACGACTTAGTTTCTGAAACTTTAGCTGCAATTTATATTGAGCAAATGCTTTACCACAAGGCAATAGATACTTATGAAAAATTAAGTTTGAAATTTCCAGAAAAAAGCCGTTACTTTGCCGACCTTATTCAATCTTTAGAAAAGAAAATTTAACAACATACCATAGCATGATAACCTTATTGATTATTTTATTAATTATTTTTTGTGTAGCCCTAGGCTTATTCGTTCTTATACAAAACCCGAAAGGTGGCGGTTTAGCTACTGGCGGCTCGGCTAGTAGTATGTTTGGCGTACAACGTACGGGCGATGTACTTGAAAAAGGAACTTGGGTATTGTTAACCCTTATTGTAATTGTTTCTTTAGCGATTACTACCATAGGTAAATCGGGTGGTGGCGCAACAGGTTCGGATTCTAAAATTCAAAATCAGATTAACAATAGCGCAACTCCATCACCAATAGGTGGCGGTACTGCAAA
>JACMOW010000226.1 GCA_014377775.1 Pedobacter sp.
GTATCTCCAAATATTAATCCAGAAATTACAGTTTCTTACGAGGGGGGTGTTGATTTTGAATTATTCAAATCAAGAATTACAGGTGGTTTTACCATGTACAAATCAAATACTACAGATCAAACTGTACCGATTAGTATTACACCATCTACTGGTTTTAGTTCATTTTTAACCAATACAGGCGAGGTAAGTAACAATGGTATAGAAACTTCGTTGCGCGTAATACCCGTTAAAAATTTAAGCAATGGCTTAGAAATTTCTGTAGGTGCCAATTATACTTACAATAACAACAGGGTAGTTTCTATTAGTGGCGTTTTGCCAACTATAGGCTTATCTGGTACTACAGTGTTAGGTGTATATGCCGAAGAGAAACAACCTTTCCCAGTTATAAAGGGTACAGATTATAACAGAGATCCTGAAGGTCGTATCATTGTAGATAGAATTACAGGTATGCCTAGTGTTACTACAGGAATTAAAGTTTTAGGTAATACAGAAGCCAGACATCGTTTAGGTTTAGATGCAAGTGTAGATTTTAAAGGTTTCCGTTTAACCGGTTTGTTTGAGTATAGAGGTGGTTTTGTAATGGCTCAAAATTCAGGAAGTTATGATTTTTCTGGTGCGGGTATCAGAACTACTTATTTTAATAGAGAACGTTTTGTGGTGCCAAATTCTTCTTATTTGGATGTAACTACCAATACTTACGTAGCCAATACTAACATTACTACCCGTAGTGGTGGAGTTGATTTTTGGACAGAAGGTCCAACAAATACTGGAGTAGCTACTAATTATGTGTACTCTGCCGCATTTTGGAAATTAAGAGAGTTAGCTCTTTCTTACGATGTGCCAAAATCGTTTCTAGGAAATATAAAATATGTTAAGGGTGCACGCATTAGTTTACAGGGTAGAAATTTATTTTTATGGACACCTAAAACTAATATTTATACTGATCCAGAGTACAGTAACGGCGGGACAGATAACAATGGTGTAGGTATTGCTGGCCTAGGCCAATCACCTCCATCTCGTTTTTATGGTGCTACTTTATCCTTAACTTTTTAATACAAACATATATGAAAAAGATATTTAATTTTTTATTGATCACGGGTCTGCTTACAGGTTTTACTTCCTGCAAAAAGTACTTAGATATCAACGAAAATCCAAATCAAGCAACTGTCTCAACACCATCATTGGTTTTGCCACAAGCCATTGTAGGTACAGCTAGTATATCAGAAAACTATAATTCCTCTTATTATACTTTAGGGGGCTTTAGTGGTTTAGCTTATGGTTTTGGTGGTGCAGGTGTAGGTTTAACCTACGCTTATACAGCCACTAATTTTACGGGTTTATTTACCTCCGTTTATGATAATTGTACAGATTACCAATATGTAATAGACAATACAGTAGGTAAACCTAATTTGCTTTATGCAAATGCGATTGCCAGGATTATGAAATCGTATCAATTTGGTAAATTGGTAGATCAATATAATGATGTGCCTTACAGCGACGCATTAAAAGGTGCCGAATCGTTAGCACCAAAATACGATAAAGCTGAAGACATTTACAAAGATTTGATTTCTCAGTTAAATTTGGCTATTACGGGCATCACAACTGGTCAGGCAGGAGTTGTTGCTTCTAAGATCAAATCTAGTGAAGATCCATTATTTAAAGGTAATATGGATTTGTGGAAAGTTTTTGCCAATACCGTTAAATTGCGATTATTGGTTAAAATGGCAGGCGTGCCAGCACAGGCGGCCTACGCTACTGCACAATTTGCAAGTTTTAACACCACAATTGGTGTACTTATTGATGATGCTTTAGTAAATCCAGGTTATGTTAAAGAAGCAGGCAGACAGAATCCTAGCTATAGTTTAATAGGTTTTGGTACTGATAATCAAAGAAGTGGTACTGCGGGCTCTAACATACCTACCATTTGGGCTTATTCATTTTATAATACTAAAATTTCTGATCCAGGAAGAGGTAGCGTAATTTATAGAGGTTATCCAAGTACGCCTAGGGTACATCAAGGTACGCAAGTTCAGTTTACAACTACAAATGGAAATACTTTAATACCACCTACTGGTTTTTCTTCTTGGTTTACAGGGGTAGATAATAACACACCAGGTTTAGGTGTAGCTAAGGGGCCATCGCAAGGCCAATCGTTATTTACAGCTGCCGAAGCACAGTTTTTATTGGCTGAGGCTTATACCAGAGGTTATTTAGCTGGCAATGCCGCCACTGCATTTAATGCAGGTATTACTGCATCTTTTACTTATTTGTATAAAAATCAAAACAATGTGGTAGATCCTAGTAAAAATGTAGCAACAGACGTAGCAACCTATCTTACCGATAACAATACGAATAAATGGGTAAATTTTAGCTTAAATACTAGTCTCGCAGAACGTATAGAGGCAATTATTACGCAAAAGTATATTTCGCTTAACATGATCCATTGTGACGAAGCTTACAATGAGTTTAGACGTACAGAATATCCCAAAATTGTAAACGGATCTGCGATTGCTACTGAAACTTTTGCTTCTATTATTTCTACCTCAACTCGTCCAGATAAATTGGTAGGCAGGGTATTATATCCGCAACAAGAGTTTAACTTAAATGGTGGCAATGTACCTGCAGGTATAACGTTGTTTGGTTCTCGTATATTTTGGGATTTAAATTAATTTGATAAAAAATTATGAAAAAATATATTTTTAAATTATTTGTACTGGCTATAGCTGCCACTGCATTTACGTCTTGCCTAAAGGACGATAGCTTGATTTTAGATCCAGCAAAGGGCGTTAATGTAATCGAATTTGCAAATCCTGCTCAAATTGCCAAAATTGGCACAGTATATGCGATGTATACACTATCTTACGATATTGGTCCAGATGTTGTCTTGCCTGTAGAAGTAAGTTACTCTGGTCCAGAAGCGACTGCACCGCAAGACATTACGGTTAATTTTGGTCCGGGAACTGCAGCTAACGTAGTAACTTATAATACTGAGAACAAATCTACATACGAGTTAATGCCGACGAATGCTTACACTCTACCTGGTTCCAGTGTGGTAATTAAAAAGGGAGAAAGTAAGGCGAAAATTAATGTAATTTTTAAACCATCTGCTTTTGATTTAACTAAGAATTTGGTTTTGCCCTTAACCATTACATCCTCATCTTTTGGAATTGTAAGTGGTAATTTTAGTACTATTTTATTAAACATAGGAGCTAAAAATAAATATGATGGGGTTTATACTTATACAGCTACCCATCAAGCACCTGATCGGCCTGCTTTTTTAATAGGTACAGAATTTACCTATGGAAGCGATGTTCAGTTAAGATCATCAGGTGCAGCGACTAATAATCTATTTAATACTGCTTTCGGCGATTTTCTTATACCATTGATTACCGCTTCTGGTGGCACATCAGGATTTGGTCAAACCAACTTATTGTTAACATTTGATCCAGCTACGAACAAAGTAATTGCTGCTTCAAATGCCAATACAGCCGCAACAAATGGTAGAAAGATGAATTTAGATGATACGGCAGTAGGTTCTAATTTTTATAACCCTACTACCAAAGAAGTATTTTTAACTTATTTCATGACACAGCCTGGCTTTGCACCTTTTAAAATTACTGCGAAGTTAAAATTCAAAGGGCCAAGATAACCCTTTAATGTTATTTTTAAAGCGTTTAGCTCACGGGTTAAACGCTTTTTTTGTGACATATTTTTAAACTATTTTTTTCGGAATAAAATAGTTCATATATTTATGATAGATAATTATACTTAAAGACATGAAACATTTAAAGAAATTAATTTTAACTGTAGCCTTCGCCAGTTTTTTAATAAATTTAACTATCGCTCAAGAAGCTAAAACTGTAATATTGTCTGATAGGTCTAAAGTAAATTACATCCTAAACGATTCAAAGCTTATTAATGGACCTTATATGGTGGTAAACGCCGAAAATAAGCTCCTTTTAAGAGGTGCTTACAAAGACAACAAACGAATTGGTAATTGGTACGCATTTAATACCAATGGCAATGTATTTTTACGTTATAATTACGACAGTAACAAGCTTTTGTTTTTGGATACGGTAAGTATGAGTAGGATAAAAGTAGAAATTAAAAGTAAGGATAGTGAGATTACCGAAGGTGCTAGCATTCCTTTTCCTATATTGTCTGTAGATCAATACGTTTCTTTACTGGGTACAGAATTTAAAAGAATAATTCTAAGAGAAAATAAAAATGCTTTCGGTACAATAGATGTAGATTTTATAGCTAATGTAGATGAAAGGGGAAAGGCGTATTACGAAGCCGTTTATATCGCTGATAATATACCCACATCAAAGAAGTTAATTATTTCTGAAAAATCTTTTGATTTACAATGGTTACCTGCAAATTATAAAGGTAATACCTTGGCCTCTGTTTTTAGTGTAAAAGTAAGAGTAGATCTTTCTGCCGTGGGTGTAAATTTACAACGCTTTAATTGGAACTTTTGATAAGATTAATCAATCGCATGCAACCGCACACTAAGTCCATCCATATTGCCACTTAACTGCAACTGACAAGATAATCTCGAATTTGGTAAAACGTCAGGAAGTGTATCTAGCATAGCATATTCATCATCAGTCATTTCATTTAACTGCGCTTCGCCTTTAATTACATCTACACAGCAGGTAGCACATAAGGCCATCCCGCCACAGGTGGCTAAAATATCGTATTCGCTGGCTTTTAAAAATTCCATCAAACTCAAGCCCATATCTGTAGGGGCAATTAATTGGCTAATGTTACCCTCTCGGTCTTCAACTTGAATTGAAATGTCGTTTGCTTCCATGTTTAAAATTCTGTTACGCCATTAACCGTAGTGTACTTCATGGTATATTTAATACCTGGATTCATGTATTGATAAGCACTGTGGCTCATTAAAGCTGCTTCATGAAATCCACACAAAATTAGCTTTAATTTATTGGTATAGGTATTAATATCGCCAATTGCATAAATGCCGGGTATACTTGTGCTGTAATCGTCGGTATTTACTTCAATGGCGCTTTTGTTGATGTTTAAATTCCATTGCTCTATAGGGCCTAATTTGGGGCTTAAACCAAATAACGGAATTAGATGGTCTGCGTCAAAAGTAGTTGTTTCTAAGGTACGGTTATGGATTACTTCAACGTGCTCCAATTTTCCTTCTCCAGTAACGGCATTTAAATTGCTATTTAGTACAAGGTTAATTTTCCCGCTTTCGGCTAACTCCATTACTTTGTTTACGGAATCTGGGGCGCCACGAAAACTTTCACTTCTGTGAATTAAGGTTAGTTCTGAGCAAATATCTGCAAGGAAAATAGTCCAATCTAAGGCAGAATCGCCTCCACCAGCAATTACCATCTTCTGCCCACGGTATTTCTCTGGATCTAAGATCATATAATTTACACCTCTACCGTTTTCGAACTGCGCTAAACCCGTAACCGCAGGCTTGCGAGGCTCAAAGCAGCCTAATCCACCAGCAATTACCACTACTTTGGCTTCAATTATAGTACCCATATTTGTAGTTAACACAAAATCGGCTTCACCACGTTTCTCAAGTCCTTCAATTCGCTCACCTAAGGTATAACCCGGATGAAATGGTTTTGCTTGCTCAACAAGATTATCTACCAGCTCTTGTGCCAGTACTGTTGGATAGCCAGGGATGTCATAAATGGGTTTTTTTGGATAAATTTCTGAAAGCTGACCACCAACCTGAGGGAGGTAATCAATTAAATGGCAGCGCATTTTTAACAAACCAGCTTCGAAAATTGCAAAAAGACCAACTGGCCCAGCACCTATAATGGCTATATCTGTAGAAATCATGTATTAAAATTTATGCAAAGTTACAAAAACAGATACACTATTTAGATATGTTCCAGCGTATTTTAATAAAATCTATAATTTTAGTCGTTTTTAATACACTGTCGTAAATTTTGTTCATTTTTTATACTTTCTACTTTAAGAAAACGCCAAGCCTCATGCTCCACGCTAAAATTTATTATCTTTGTACATAAGAATGAAAAATAGTTATTTCGCTTCTGATTTCCATTTAGGTGCACCTAGTTACAGCGAAAGCCGTGAACGGGAAAATCGTATCGTAAGGTGGCTTGATTTTATAACCCCTACCTGCAGCGAACTTTTCTTAATGGGTGATGTGTTTGACTTTTGGTTCGAATATCATAATGTGATCCCAAAAGGCTTTGTTCGCCTGCAAGGCAAATTGGCTCAGCTGGTTGATAGTGGAGTAAAAGTTTATTTTTTTAAGGGTAATCACGACATGTGGGTGGATGATTATTTTACCAAGGAAATCGGTATTGAAATTATTAGTGACGAATTGATCATAGAAAGAGGTGGGAAAAGGTTTTATCTTCACCATGGTGATGGTCTTGGGCCAAGTGATGCGAAATATAAATTTTTGAGAAAAGTATTCAGAAATCAATTTTGTCAGTGGTTATTTGCTGTTTTGCCCCCTAGAATAGGTTTTTTTGTAGCCAACGGCTGGTCGGGCAAGAGCAGATTAGCAAATAATCAAAAGGAAGTTTTTTTGGGCGAAGAAAATGAATGGCTGGTTATTTTTGCTAAACAACAATTGCTTAAGTCACACTTCAACTATTTCGTTTTTGGGCATCGGCATTTGCCTCTGGATATTAAATTAAGTGAAAACAGTAGATACATAAATATTGGCGAATGGATAAATTACAATTCATACGGCGTTTTTGATGGTAAAGAGTTAAGATTGGAGTATTTTGAAGAAGTATCAAGTAATTAGTATCAAGTAGCAAGTATCGAGTATCAAGATTGGGCGCATACTTGCATGGTGTTACTTTCTAAAGTACTAACTGTTATACACCCTGTCCTGATACTCGATACTTGCTACTAAAAAATTAACCTTTTTTCCTTATTTTTGTGCCATGTTAGAAAAACTAGAAGCGATAAAGTTGCGTTGGGAAGATGTAGAAGAGCAGCTGAGCAACCCTGATACCATGCAGGATATGAAGCGTTTTGCAGCTTTAAACAAAGAATATAAAGATTTAGGTAAGATTGTAGATGAGTATAAAATCTACAAAAATGTGATGAGTAATATCGAAGCCAATAAGGAGATTTTGAGCACCGAAAAGGATCAAGAAATGCGTGAAATGGCGAAGGAGGAGTTAGAACTTTTGTTGGCACAACAAGAAAAACTGGAAGAAGTTGTTCGGTTGATGTTAATACCAAAGGATCCGGAGGATGCAAAAAATGCTGTTTTCGAGATTAGAGGCGGAACAGGTGGTGATGAAGCCGCTTTATTTGCAGGTGATTTGTTCAGGATGTATACGCGCTATTTTGAGCAAAAGGGCTGGAAAGTAGAAACGGTTGATGTAACAGAAGGTACAGCAGGTGGTTATAAAGAGGTAATCTTGAAAGTAAATGGCGATGATGTTTATGGTCAGCTGAAATATGAATCGGGCGTCCATCGTGTACAGCGTGTGCCAGATACCGAAACCCAAGGTAGGGTACACACTTCGGCCGCATCTGTTGCGGTTTTGCCAGAGGCTGAAGAAATTGACTTATACGTTAACCCTGCGGATATCGATTTACAAACCTCTCGTTCAGGTGGTGCTGGTGGACAAAATGTAAACAAGGTAGAAACTAAGGTTCAATTAACACATAGGCCATCGGGTTTGGTGGTCGTTTGTCAGCAAGAGCGCTCTCAATTGGGAAATCGTGTAATTGCGATGGAGATGCTTCGTAGCAAATTATACGACATTGAGTTGCAAAAAAAAAATGGAGATATTGCAGCAAGGCGTAAAACAATGGTATCCACCGGTGATCGTTCAGCTAAAATTAGAACTTACAATTATCCACAAGGTAGAGTAACTGATCATCGCATTGGTTTAACCTTATATAACTTAAATGGAGTGATGGATGGCGGTGTACAAGAGCTTATTGATGCACTTCAATTTGCAGAAAATGCAGAGAAGATGAAAGAAGGAGCTGTAATATAACAACTTACAATTATTTTGAATTTTTTATTGTAAAGTTAATTAAAGACACTATATTTGCAATCCCGAAAGGGAAACGGGCCGGTAGTTCAGCTGGTTAGAATGCCGCCCTGTCACGGCGGAGGTCGCGGGTTCGAGTCCCGTCCGGCCCGCAAATTAAAATTTTAGAACACCTGTAGTCACTCGATTGCAGGTTTTTTTTGTAATAGATTGAATTGATAACTTCCAGTTATCTTTTATTTCACACCCATTATGTATTTTTTAGGAGATAAATTTTTGCTTTGCAAGATAATCATTACATTAGTAATGAAATTCTATTAAACAGTAAACAAATAGGGCGTATTGAAAAAATTAGAACAATCCTATGAAGAGAAGCGACTAAAGGCTCTTCAAGATTATGCTATACTCGACACTTTGGCAGAAGAAGAGTATAATCGCTTTACTGAACTTGCGGCCTTAATTTGTGATACACCAATTTCATTGGTATCTTTAATAGACGAAAATAGACAATGGTTTAAGTCGAAAGTTGGTTTAAACATAAATGAAACACCACGGGATTTAGCATTTTGTAGATATGCTATTTTAGGCAGTGAAACACTAGAGATAGAAGATGCAACAAAGGATAAACGTTTCAAAGATAATTTACTAGTAATTGGAGAACCGAACATCCGATTTTATGCAGGGCACCCGCTAATAGACCCTCAAGGCTATGCTTTAGGAACATTATGTGTGATTGATCGTAAAGCAAAAATATTAACGAAAAATCAGAAAAGAGGTCTTGAGCTTTTGGCGAAGGAGGTTATAGCCCTAATTGTTGAACGGCGAAAGATCGAAGAATTGAAAAACTTTGAAAAACTTTTTCAATTGTCTAATGATCTTATTTGTGTTGCTGGAATGGATGGACTTTTTAAGAAAGTAAATCCTTCTTTCCAAAAGGTATTGGGTTGGACAGAAGACGAGCTTCTACAAACTCCTTTTTTTGATTTATGCCATCCAAATGATCTGTTGGATGTAAAAATGGAAATCCATAAATTGATTTCAGGAAAAGTTGGGTCAAGCTTTAGCCAAAGGGTTAGAACCAAATCGGGAACGTACAGAAGCGTGCAATGGGTGGTAACATTAGAAGCTGAAACAAGTAACATTTATGCAATTGCAAGAGATATTACTGAAGAAACGACCAAAGAGCAGAAATTGAAAATTAGTGAGGAAAAGCTACGTGCTTTTTTTGAAAATTCTCAAGGACTAATGTGTACCCATGATCTCGATGGTAAATTTTTATCTGTAAATAATGCTGGAGCAGAAATTCTTGGTTATACATTGGATGAGATTTTAACCATGTCACTTTTTGACATCACCCCGCCAGAAAAGCACGCCTACTTAAAAGACTATTTAAACAAAATAGCAGAGAATGGGAGCGCAAGCGGACAAATCCAAACCAGACACAAAGATGGCAGCTTAAAAGTTTGGTATTTTAATAATGTTCTCGAAAATACCTTTCAAAATGAACAATATATTATCGGTAATGCAATAGACATTACCATTAAACATTTGTTAGAAAAGGATTTGGAGCGCACCAAAGCGCTTCTTGAACAAACAAATAAAGTAGCAAAAGTTGGTGGATGGGAATTTGATGTAGACAAACAAAAGGTATTTTGGACCGCCGTTACAAAAGAAATACATGGTGTAACGCCAGATTTTGAACCTAATTTGAGCATTGGAGTAAGCTTTTATAAGGAAGGCGAAAGTAGAGATCGCATTACTGAGGTATTAAATATCGCTTTTACCAAAGGAACACCATGGGATGAACAACTAGAAATTATAGATGTACAGGGTAAAGAATTATGGGTAAGAGCAATAGGAAATGTTGAATTCATTGACGGTAAATGCCATCGATTGTTCGGTACATTTCAGGATATAAACGATTATAAAATCGCCGAATTAGGTTTAAAAGCTTCGATAGAAAAACAAGGTGAACTAAACACTGCATTGGTTAATCAAATTGACCTGGTTAAAAGTAAAGACCAAACGATAGAAAAAATTCAAGAGTTTAAATTTTTGGCAGATTCCATCCCCAATATTATTTGGACCGCAAACTCGCTAGGCGAACAAGATTATTACAATAGTTACTGGGTAGACTTTACCGGGATGACTTTGGCAGAATCACAAGCAAAAGGACTTGAATCTGTGCTACACCCAGAAGATTTAGATCGCTATATAGATAATTGGAAAAAATCATTAAATACAGCTAATACCTTTAACGGAGAGTATCGTTTTAAAAGATTAGCCGATGGAATGTACAAATGGTTTTTATGCAAAGCATTTCCAATGATGAACAAAAAGGAAGAGGCCATTAAATGGTTTTGTTCTTGTACAGATATCGATGAGTACAAAAGAGCATTAGATCTTGAGCATAAAATAAACCAATATGAAGACTTTAATAGGATTGTAGCGCATAACTTACGTGGTCCTGCGAGCAACATCCCTATGATTTTAAGTATGGTCGAAGAATCGTCGGATGTTAAAGAAAAGGAAGAATTGCTACAAATGCTAAAACAATCGAGTGTTAAGCTAAACGATACGCTTAATGAACTAATGAAAGTTTTAGAAATAAGAAATAACTGGAACCTGCCCTTTGACGAATGCGATTTGCAAGCAATTACTGATGATGTTTTAAGTATGCTAAATGCGCAAGTAATCGTAAAAAAAGTAAATATTACCACAAACTTCAGACAAAAAACAGTAAGCTTTCCAAAGCTGTACCTCGAAAGTATATTTTATAACATGATTAGTAATTCTATAAAGTATGGCAATCCGGAGGTAATTTCACAGATTAGTATTACTTCAAAAACTGTAAATGATAAGGTTGTTTTGAAGTTTGAGGATAACGGACTGGGAATAGATTTGAAAAGACATAGAGAAAATATATTTAAATTAAATAAAATATTTCACAGAGGATTTGATAGTAAAGGTGTGGGACTTTTTATGACAAAAACTCAAATAGAAACTTTTGGTGGTAAAATATCCATCGAAAGTGAACCAAATGTTGGCACAACATTCACTATAGAATTATGATAAAAAAAATTCCACTCGTAAGTATCATTGATGATGATCATTTTTTCCAGTATTCTACAAAAAGAATCCTTGAGCAAAGTGAGAAGGTAAAAGACATTTTACAATTTTATGATGGCGAAGAAGCCATCGATTACCTTATAGAAAACAAAAATGAAAGCCATAGGCTTCCTAATCTTATTTTTTTAGACTTAAATATGCCTTTTATGGACGGATGGCAGTTTTTAGATGCATTTACCACCCATAAATTTAGCCTAGAATTAATCACAATTTATATTTGTACATCTTCTACGAGCTTAATGGATAAAGAAAAATTTAATAAGTACCCTAAATTAAACGGTTACTTAATAAAGCCAATTTCTAAGCATGAGTTTAGTAAAACCTTAGAAAGAGAACTCATAAAACACTAGCATCATACCATGTTTAAAAAGGAAGAATATAGCAATAGAAGAAATAGGCTGAAAGCTAACTTTAAAAGTGGAATTTTGCTTTTCTTGGGAAACGAAGAAAGCCCAATTAATTTTTTCGATAATACCTATCAATTCAGACAGGATAGTAGTTTTTTATATTATTTTGGAATCAAGACACCAAAATTGGCTGCAGTAATAGATATGGATGAAGATAGAACCATCCTGTTTGGCGACGAAATGAGCATCGAAGAAATCGTTTGGATGGGCCAGCAACAAACTTTACAACACAAAGCCAATCAATCGGGGATTGAAAGAGTTGAAGCCTCAATAAATCTTTCATCCTATTTAAAAGGTGCCAAAACTAAAGAAAGAACAATCCATTTCTTGCCGCCATATCGAGCTGAAAATAGGCTAAAAATAGCTTCGCTAATAAATCTAGCTATCGATTCTGTTAAAGAGAAAGCGTCACTTTCACTAATCAAAGCTGTGGTGGCGCAGCGATCTGTAAAATCGGCAACTGAGCTAATTGAATTGGATTTAGCTTCTTCTATTTCGGCCGATATGCACCTTATGGCGATGCAAATGGCTAAACCTAGAATGAAAGAAAGCGAAATTGCCGCGGCAATTTATGCTTTGGCGTTAAAGGATGGTGGAAATTTAGCCTACCCCGTTATTTTAACGGTAAACGGACAAATATTACATAACCACTACCATGGTAATACGTTAAAAGAAGGAGATTTGGTATTAAACGACTCGGGAGCTGAAACCAATATGGGTTATGCAGGAGATCTTACCCGAACTTTTCCTGTAGGAAAGAAATTTAATAGTCGGCAAAATGAAATGTATAGCCTTGTTTTAGCGGCATATACTACCGCTGTAAATGCGCTAAAACCTGGCATTAAATATTTAGATGTACATTATACGGCCTGTTTAGCACTAGCAGAAGGGTTAAGGGAAATGGGCTTAATGAAAGGTAATATGCAGGATGCTGTTGCCGAAGGTGCGCATGCCTTATTTTTTCAATGCGGTACCGGGCACATGATGGGTCTTGATGTACATGATATGGAAGACCTAGGAGAGCAATATGTAGGCTATACCGATGAGTTGAAAAAGAATACGACACAGTTTGGGTTAAAATCTCTTCGGTTAGGAAAAAAACTCGAACCTGGCTACGTTTTAACAGTAGAACCCGGACTTTATTTTATTCCCGAGCTTATCGAACAATGGAAAACAACCAACAAATTTGGTGATTTTATCAATTACAATAAAGTAGAAACGTATAAAGATTTTGGTGGAATTAGAGTTGAAGACGATTATGTAATTACGGAAAGTTCTTATCGGAAGTTGGGCAAGGAATTGGCAATTTCTATAAAGGATATTGAAGAAATTAGAGCAAAAGCGTATTAAAGTTTTCTTTGCTCATCGGATGAGCAGCAATTTCGAGGCTAAATCCCAAAATTTACGATTGCTATCAATACCAGTTTCGCCACAATCGATAGTATCACTTCTCTCCTTTATCTTTTCGATAATTTTAAACCTCACCATCCGTTCTAGTAGCTTAGCAAATTTACTGGCATATAAATGACCCCAAATCTCGACCATTAACGAGGCATTGGTTATTTTTAAAGGGGTGCCAATCAAGATTAAATAATCTGCCTTTATTAATTTTACCAACCTAATTGTGTGCTTATTTAAATCGTTACGAAGAAAAACCAAAAGCTCAGGAGTACTCATTACTCGGATTAATTTCGGCTCAAAGCGCACCTCTACTTTATAACCATTTAAATCATAAGTACAACTTTTAACCAAACAATTCTTGCTCATCGCGGTCGGCTACAGGTATTTTCTTCAGAAAATCATCGAAGCCTGGACCCTCGTTATTGGAGTAGGTGCCGTAAGCATCTAACATATATCCTATATCACCATCTTTATCCAAAACTAAGTA
>JACMOW010000227.1 GCA_014377775.1 Pedobacter sp.
GAAGGTATTTCAGTTCCTTTTACTTGATGTGGGATAGTGTTTATGGTTTTGATGTTGTTTGTTACCTCATCACCCTGTGTACCATCTCCTCTGGTAACTGCTCTTAACAATTTCCCATTCTCGTAGGTTAAGCTAATCGATAAACCATCAAACTTAAGCTCGCACACGTACTCAAAATCGTTGCCAATCGCTTTTTTTACGCGTTCATCAAAATCTCTCAAATCTTGCTCGTTGTAGGTATTGCCCAAAGAAAGCATGGGCCACTTATGCTTTACTGTCGTAAAGTTTTTCGTAATGTCGCCTCCAACTTTTTGAGTAGGAGAATTTGGGTCTGCATATTCAGGATATTGTTTTTCGAGTGTAATTAATTTTTCTAATTTTTGGTCAAACTCATAGTCGGCAATGGTAGGCATCGCTAAAACGTAGTAATTATACGTATGTTGGTTTAATTCTTTAACCAAGGCATCAATCTGATCTTTTACCTCAAAAATGGACATGGAACAAAGATAATTATTAGGATGGTTAAATTGATTAATTTTGGTATTAACGCAAATTGGTAAGAAGTTTAGACTCAATCTCCTCAAAAATGGAAAGGTAGTCTTTCTCTAATTCTTCTTTATAAAGTTCCAGTTTTTCGGTTAAACGTAAAATTGTTTCTTCATTAAGTGGGTTTGCCCACAATCGCATACAAATCCGCTGTAAAGCATAACTAATATTTTCTAATTTTTGATAGCTTAATAAGTACCTGCTGGATATAAATTGGTTTAAAAATACGAAAAAGTGATCTGTGTTATCGGCTCCACATTTCTTTAAAAAAGCTTCAAGTTTTACAGTGTCAACGTTGTTTAAATGCGTATAAAATGAATTAATATCAATTTTTTCATGAACTACCAACAAATGATCCAATAACAATTCAACACTAATATGTGCTAAAAATGAGGGTCGCACAGGGCTATCTTTCAAAATAGGTAATAACAATTGCTTGAAATTACCGGTATGATGTTTAAAAAAATCAGAAGAATGAAACAATATATCAACTTCTAGGTGCTTTTTCCAACCGATTAAAATGGAGACTAGACGAAGGTCAGTAGCGAAAACTTCTTCTCTTTTTTGGGGATATAAATTCCAATCCTTATGTGCATTTTTAACCAAATCGGGCAATACAGTTCCAATTACCTCATTTTCATTCTGGTTCTCTCGTTCAAAGTAATAATGGGAGAGGAAGTTCATGCCGTGAAGCTAAAAGATTAAAGCTGAAAGACCAAAGCTTATTGAAGTTTTGTTTAATTTTCTGCTTTAGCTTTAAGCTTTCCGCTTTAAGCTTAAACTCCTATCTTTGCAACTTAAAGGAATAAAAATGAAAAACTTTGTAGAAGAATTACGTTGGAGAGGAATGTTGCACGATATTATGCCCAATACCGAAGAAAAATTAAATGAGGGAATGACATCTGGATACATTGGCTTCGACCCAACGGCTGATTCTTTGCACATTGGACACCTTACCCAAATTATGACCTTAATTCACTTCCAAAATGCAGGACATAAACCTTTTGCATTGGTTGGTGGCGCAACGGGCATGGTTGGCGATCCTTCTGGCAAATCGGATGAGCGTAATCTTCAAACAGACGATATGGTTGAACATAACCTTGCGGGGATGAAAAAGCAGCTGGCTAAATTTTTAACCTTTGATGATAAGGGTAATGGAGCCGTAATGGTTAACAATGCGGATTGGTTTAAAAACATGAATTTTTTAGATTTTATTCGAGATGTTGGCAAGCACATTACGGTAAATTACATGATGGCTAAGGATAGTGTGAAAAAGCGATTGGACGGCGAAACGGGAATGTCGTTTACCGAATTTAGCTATCAATTGGTACAAGGATACGATTTCTATTACCTATGGAAAAATCACAATTGTATGGTGCAAATGGGTGGTTCAGATCAGTGGGGAAATATTGTTACCGGTACAGAATTGATTAGAAGAAAAGATGCAGGAACAGCGTATGCAATTACTACACAGTTAATTAAAAAAGCAGATGGCACTAAATTTGGTAAAACAGAAAGTGGCGCAGTTTGGTTAGCTGCCGACAAAACATCGCCCTATAAATTTTATCAGTTTTGGTTAAACGCGTCAGATGATGATGTAAAGAAATGGATTAGAATTTTCACCTTAAAAGGTCAAGAAGAAATCGAAAATTTAGAGAAAGAGCATGACTTAGCGCCACATCTTCGTATCTTACAAAAGGCATTAGCCGATGATATTACCATCAGAACGCATTCAAATGATGACTTGGAAACGGCGATAAAAACCTCTGAATTTTTATTTGGGAATGGGACATTGGATTTCCTGCAAACGCTGGATAGAAAGAGTGTGTTGGAAATTTTTGAAGGTGTTCCTCAATTTAATATTTCGAAAGCCGAACTGGCAAATGGAATTGATGTGGCTAGTTTGTTAGCAGAAAAAACCTCGATTTTCCCGTCAAAAGGTGAGGTAAAGAAAACCATACAAGGGGGCGGATTAAGCGTAAATAAAGTTAAAGTTGCCGAGATGATGGCGATTTATTCTGATGCTGATCTAATTAATAATCAATTTATTATTGTTCAAAAAGGGAAGAAAAATTATTTCCTAATAATCGCTGAATAATACTAAACCAATGAACTATTGTACCAACAGATTGCACCCTCTAATATCGGCATTGTCAAACCGGCCTAGCACCTCAAAACTTCCATCTTCGTGTAGTTTTCCCAAGTCTTGCGTAGCAATAAATGAACACGAATTTACATTTGCCAAATCAATTACATTTATACCCCCCGTTTGTTTATTCTCAACTAACATCAGCGGGTCGTATGTGTCACGCAATAAAATTTTCATCCAAGGCGGACAATTAAAAATTCCATCCCCAAAAGAATAGGCTTGCGAAAGTAACTCTGTCATGCCGTATTCACTGTGAATTTTAGCTACACCAAATCCTTTGCACAAAAGATGATGCAATTCTTCCCGAACCAACTCTTTTCGTTTTCCTTTCATTCCGCCAGTTTCCATTACAATTAATTCTGGGAATTCGAGTTTAAATTGCTCGACAAAATCTAACAGCGCATAGGTTACACCAATTAAAATGGTTTTTTGCCCTGCAATTTGTAACTTTTTTAAAGTTTGATAAAGACTTTTAAGATCATGTAAAAAATAGCCACTTTTAGGGTGTTCACTTTGTTTGAGTAGCGAATCGACCATGTAAATTAACGAAGACCCATCGCGTTCCAAATAAGAAGGAAGGAGTGCGAGTAAACAAGTATCTTTTATTGAACCGTAAAATTGTTCGAATGCTAGATTGAAACTTCGTTCATAAATTTTAACATCGCATACCAAGTGTTTGCTCTGTATTTGACCGGTTGTACCTGAGCTACTGAAAACGATATCTGGCGCCGCCAAATTGCTAATCACGTTGTGACTTTTAAAAAAGTTAATCGGTAAAAATGGAATTTTCCGATAAGCAGTTATCTCATTAGGCTGAATGCCTAAATAATGAATAAAAGATGCATATACTGCACAGTTTTTTGCTTGATGATAAAACAGGTTTAATGCAGCTTTTTCAAATGCGACACTATCTTTTATATCGAAAAAATTAGTATTCAAAGAATTATATTTATGTACTTGTTTTCTTCCCAATTACAGCTTTTCTGAAATGATACCCACAAATTCCACTAATTGCAGCAGCTAAACCACCTAGTAAAACGGTTAATAAGAGCACAACATACCATAATTTAACGCCAACCATCTCGGCCACTCGGGTAGCTAACAAATTATTATTCGGTAAACTTTTAAACAAGGCCATACCAAGCCATAATAGTAGAATGGCAAAAAATGGATGCCAAAATGAAATTTTAACTGTTTTCCCTATTAATCCACAGGTGGCAAAAGATAAAATAATAATTACCCACCAAGGTAAAATCATTTGTAAGAAAAAGGAGGCGATTAAGATGACTAAAAAAACCATAAACTATTTTTTTGAGATTTTTAAATGTGAAATTACTTTGCCCGATTTATCATCTTGCGACTGCATGAAGAATAAATCGTACAATTTTCCTTGTGCCCAAGTATCAAGCATGTCGTCGTAATACCGACTTCCGGGATTACCTGATTGTCCGCCTGGGTAAACACCATAGCCCTTCGGCATTTTGCCCAGCTCGATGACCATGCGCCACGAAGGGCCATTCGTTTCTGCCAAAGCATTAACTGTGTTTTTTCCACCGCCTATGTTTAATTTTTTTGAGCCAAAGCCTGGTATTTTCGCCAAATGTGGAACGTTAGTACTTTTAACATTTCCCCATTCCCAATTCTTGCCAATCGATCCGTATTTTCGCTCTAAGCTATCACATGTATATTTAAACGATTCGTTAACTAACTCGGTTAAATTTTCTTTATTTTTTGTGTTGATGTTATCATACCAAGTTGAATTTGGCTCTTTTTGAATTAGTTCGATGGTTCGATCTCTACTAGGATAACGCATAGGGATGTTTTTAATGTTAAACTCATCATTCCAAATGTTGTAAAAAAGTCTTTTAATCCATAAATCAAAAATACTTCCTGCAACTTCTTTAGCTTCGAAAAATTTATTCCATTTCGAAATGATGTTGAAGGCTTCTTTTTGGGTTGCATTTAATTGTGGTTGATTTACTAATGGTAAGATATAAGGAAGCAAATTTTGCGCGATAAGGCTGTAAGAATCCATTTGCAAATTTCGCATACTATCTACATTGGCTTTATTCATTACCATTAAACGGTCATTAATTCGCTTACCTCTTTCGTAAGGCGAAAATTCCCAATTAATATAATAGGGATAACTCGGATCTGTTGAGGATTGATTAGCCGAGCTTACAAAATTACGAGGCGGATTTTTAACCGTTGGATTTTGTGCTGCAGGAATCCAACCTTGCCAATCATTACTAGGGTCTGAACCATCTAAAATAAATTTACCCTGACTCTTCCATTTTAATGGAAATTTACCATTTGGGGTAATGGCAATATCATTTTCATTGCTCGCAAAAACAAAATTTTGAGCCGGGGCGGTATAAAAAGTTAAAGCTTTTCGATAATCGTTATAATTTTTCCCCCTATTTAAATAGTAAAAAGTCATTAACTCATTTGATTTATCATGTGCGATCCACCTTAAGGCACTACCAACAGGAACGTTATTAGACCTACTATAATCAGGTTTTTGCAAATAAACTACTGGACCTTGATGGGTGTAGTATACCGTGTCTATTTTAGTTTTAGTACCTCTTATTTTTATTTCTTCAAGTCTTTTGCTGGTGTTTTTCCATGCGTTATTGTACCAATATTGCTGATGCGTATTGTCTTTAAACTTAATCTGATAAAAATCTAATACATCTGCCGCCACATTGGTTACACCCCAAGCAATGTTTTTATTATAGCCAATAATTATGCCTGGTGCGCCTGGTAGCGATACGCCATACGCATTAATACCTGGTGCATGGAGTTGAATTTGATACCAAATAGAGGGTAGTGTTAAATCTAAATGAGGGTCGTTTGCTAATATCGGAAAACCTGATGCAGTTTTAGCGCCAGAAATTGCCCAATTGTTACTTCCAATCCCTTCAACCTTTTGCGTAGTTTGAATGGTACTGCTCATCATTTCGGTAAAAGCCTTAGGAACTTTTGGAACAGTTAAGGGTTTGAAATCCCATTTGGTACCCACTGGAATAATGGGATCTTCTTTAAAAGGATAATCAGGAAAGAGGTTCTTCGTAATTTCTGGGCCGAATTTTTTTAAGATATTGGTCATGTAAAATTCATCAGATCCCATGGCCAATACGGCCGACATTTGTTTTAACAACAATGCACATTTAATCGGTGTCCAATCTTCGGGCTTAAAATCCAAAATTTTATATTCAATAGGATAATTTGCTTTTGATAACGAATGAATATAATCGTTAATACCTTGTGTATAGGCTAAAATCATCTCTTTTGCTTTGGGGTTTGCCATCATGCCTGCTAATGAATTTTCTGCGCCGTAAACCATGCCCATTCTGCGTTGGTAGCGATCTACTTCAATGGCTTTTTCACCTACAATTTCCGAAATTCTTCCAGCAGCGAAACGGGTTTGAAAATCCATTTGCCATAAGCGGTGCATGGCCGTAACATATCCTTGTGCGTAGTACACATCGTGATCGTTTTTCGCAAACACATGCGGAATCATTCGATCATCGAAAATGATATCGATCTCTGCCTCAGCTCCTTTTAAGGCAATTTTAGGATTAGCACTAAACATACTGCTTTCTGCATTTTGCCAAAAACCAGTAAATGGATTCAAAAACTTTAAAAGTGGTGGTGTGCTGCCAAATTTAGTATTTAGTGCATAAGCTAATAAAATAGGTATAATTATACATACAATGGCTTTAACTCTATTCATCAGTAATTAAGGGTTAATTTGGTTTATATTTCTGCAATTTACTATAAAAATAAATTCTAATCCAATGAACTTTCAATGAGAAAAAAATAAATATACAGATGAAATAAGATTTTGTAAATTATTTTTAATACAGAATAGAATTTGTTAGTATCAAAATTTGTGTTTAAGTTTATATCTAAATAAACAAATATAAAGAACTAACGTATGAACAAAATCTTTACAAAAATCATTTTCATGCTTTTTGTGCTTTCTGCGACTGGAGTCGCTGCTTTCGCACAAAGCATTGTAGTTAGCGGTACAGTAACCGATAAATCAACAAGGGAGACGATTGCAGGAGCAAGTGTTACCATAAAAGGGAAAACAGTAGGGTCTGCTACAAATGATAAAGGTCAGTTTTCTTTTACCAGTACAGAAAAAGCACCTTTTACCATTGTAGTATCTTATTTAGGTTATGTTTCTGTTGAAAGAGTAATTGCTGGGAATGCAGCTAATTTAACATTTGAGCTAGAATCTGGCATTGTTTTAGGCCAAGAGGTAGTTGTTTCCGCTTCTAGAACCCCTGAACGTATTTTAGAATCACCTGTAAGTATTGAAAGAATTAGTGCAGCTGCTTTAAAGGAATTGCCTGCGCCTTCTTTTTATGATGCACTAACTAATTTGAAAGGTGTAGAAATGAGTGCGCAAAGTTTAACCTTTAAATCGGTAAACACGCGTGGATTTAATGCAAATGGCAACACTCGTTTTAATCAATACATTGATGGAATGGATAATCAGGCTCCTGGCTTGAACTTCTCTGTGGGTAATATTGTAGGGTTATCAGATTTAGATGTAGATAATGTGGAGTTACTTCCGGGTGCTGCATCGGCATTATATGGAGCTGGCGGTATCAATGGGACATTATTAATGACGTCTAAAAACCCATTCAATTATCAGGGGGTAAGTTTTCAATATAAAGGTGGGGTTAATCATGTAAACGATAATAACACCAACCAAGGTGTACAAGAATATAAACAATTTGATTTGCGTTTAGCTAAAGCTTGGAATGATAAATGGGGTTTTAAAACTTCATTCTCATTTTTACAAGCTAAAGATTGGGCTGCTACTGATACTAGAAACTTCGACAGAACCGCTCGTCAGTTAAAAGATGGAGACCGTAATTCTGATCCAAATTACGATGGAATTAATGTATATGGCGATGAAATTAGCCAAAACATGATTAATGTAGCACAAAGTGTACAAAATGGAATTATCGCAGGAATAAACGCTGCAACAGCAGGGGCAATACCTAATATTCGAAATTCCTTAGATGGAGCATTTGCTGCATTAGGTGTGGCTGCTGGTGCTGCTCCAACTCCTGCTCAGCAAGCCGCTGCTTTAGGGTTTTTCCCAGCTGCATTAAGACCAACTATACAAGGTTATTTTCCATTTTATGTGGGTTTAAGAGTGCCGGGCCTAATTCCAAATCAATTTGTTTCTAGAACTGGTTATGCCGAAAATGATCTTGTAGATTATGATACTAAATCCTTAAAAACTTCAAGTTCATTGCACTATAAATTTAACAGTACAATCCAAGCTATCGCACAAGTAAATTGGGGAACTGGTACTTCGGTATACACTGGAACGGACCGTTACTCATTAAGAAACTTTAGCATTGGTCAATATAAATTAGAATTAAAAGGACAAGATTTCTTTTTAAGAGGTTATACTACGCAAGAACGCTCTGGAGATGCCTATAATGCAACCATTTTAGGTACATTTATCAATGAAGCATGGAAACCTTCGGGAGGCCTTACGGGCTGGTATGCGCAGTATATCGGTAATTACGTAGGTGCAAGAGCTGGCGGGCAAGCAGACCCTGCAGCGCAGGCATTTGCACGCTCACAAGCAGATGTTGGTCGTTTGATACCTGGATCTGCAGGATATGAAACCGCTAAAACCGTTATTTCTGCAAAAACAATTGGCCCTCAAAACGGGGCTAAGTTTAATGATAAAACCAACTTATTCCATTACGAGGGTATGTACAATTTCTCAAATGCATTAAATAATGTGGTTGATTTACAAGTTGGTGCATCATACCGTGATTATTTCTTGCACTCTGATGGTACCATCTTCGACGATGCTAATCGCGATATTTCAATTGGCGAATATGGTGCATTTGTTCAAGTAGGCAAAAAATTAAGCGATAAATTTAAAATGACAGTTGCTGGTCGTTACGATAAAAGCAAAAATTTTGAAGGTCGCTTAACCCCTCGTGTAACGGGTGTTTATACCATTGCTCCAAATAATAACTTAAGGTTATCTTATCAATCAGGTTATCGTAATCCAACTACACAAGATCAATATATCGACTTGGCTGTGGGTGGTGGATCTACCCGTTTAATAGGTGGTTTGCCAGAATCAATTAATAAATATAATTTAAACTCTAATAAAGGGGTACTTGCTTTGAGTTATAAAGCATTTTTAGCCTCTGTTGCTGCAGGCGCTCCAAATCCAGCTTTATTAACTGCTTATACATTTGATGCAGGTGGACTTCGTCCAGAAAGTGTTCAATCTTTTGAGTTTGGTTACAAAGGCTTGGCAACTCCAAAATTATTGATCGATGCCTATGCTTACTATAATATTTATAAGGATTTTATTGGAGGTGTAGATTTATACCAAAATCCTACCACTACAGCTGTTAAATTTAGCGTGCCTGTAAATCTTGCTGGAAACGTTAAATCTCTTGGTGGAGCATTTGGATTAGATTATCAAAGCGGCAAATGGAATTACAATGGTAATGCCTCTTACAATAAAATAGGAGATACACCTACTAACTTTGATAATAACTTTAATACGCCAGAGTGGAGATTTAATGCGGGTATAGGAAACAGAGAATTTGTGAAAAATGCAGGTTTTAATGTTCAATACCGCTGGCAAGATCAGTTCTTATGGAACTCTACATTTGCAAGAGGAATTGTGCCTTCTTACGGTACTTTCGATGCTCAAGTTAACTTGAAAATTCCTTCTGTTAAAACAATGCTTAAATTGGGTGGATCTAACATTTTAAATAAATATTATGTAACCTCATTTGGTAACCCACAAGTAGGTGCAATTTATTATTTAGGATTGACGTACAATCCATAAATATTTTTTTAAGTTACAAAAGCTCTCCGATTAGTCGGGGAGCTTTTTTTTTGCAACCGATCTCGATAAATTAAAAAAAATGGGGAATTATATGTGGATTTTTAATATGTTTATCGTAATTCCTCGCAGTAGGTTGAGGATATGGAGTACTAATTTAATTTTATGGAAGAGGAAATCAACGAAGAGAACTTTAAAGAAACGATAGCAGACCACATAGAACAAGATATTATTCAGCATTTAAATAATCCTGTAACTAATCTAAAACCAATAGTTAAAGAATATTTAACGGAGGTAAGGGATGTTAAAAAGGAAAACAATAAATTTTATTTTTCTGATGGCAATGCCAAAGTGGAAGTTAGGGTAGTAAGTGACGAGATTATTAGGGTTCGTTTGGCGCCACATGGCGTTTTTTTAGATGATTTTTCTTATGCTGTTCCTACGGTTGACCAAAAGGTAACTACATTTAGTTTAAAAGAAAATGACGATTCTTATGCCATTTCTACCAATACCGTTACTTGCAAAATTAATAAAGCAGATTTTTTAATCTCTTTTTCCGATAATTTAACGGGATTAGAAATGAGCAAAGACGCATCAGCCATGCACTGGGAAGAGAATGTAGAGTTTGGTGGTTATTATGTATATGCGACTAAGGAATGCCTTCCAGAAGAAAATTTCTTTGGTTTGGGTGATAAATCGGGAAATATGAATTTGCGCGGGCGCAAATTTCAGAATTGGAACACTGATGCGTACTCTTTTGGTTGGGATCAAGATCCGTTATACCGTACTATTCCGTTTTATATCGGTATTCATCAAGCTGCGGCTTATGGTATCTTTTTCGATAATACTTTTCGTTCTTATTTCGATTTCGGAAAAGAAAATAACGAGAAAACCAGCTTTTGGGCAGATGGCGGAGAGCTACAATATTATTATATCCACGGACCGCACATGATGGATGTGGTTAAACGCTATCAAACTTTAACAGGAACACATCAATTACCACCAAAATGGGCTTTGGGTTTTCATCAATGCAGATGGAGCTATTATCCGGAAAGCAAAGTAAGAGAAATTGCACAAGGATTTAGAGATTATAAAATTCCTTGTGATGCCATTTATTTGGACATTGATTACATGGATGGTTATCGTTGTTTTACTTGGAACAAAAAATATTTTCCCGATCCGAAAGGCATGATTAAAGATTTAGCCAACATGGGGATGAAAACGGTGGTGATGATTGATCCTGGAATTAAAGTAGACGATAATTATTGGGTATTTAAAGAAGGAAAAGAAAACAATTACTTCTGCCGCCGAAGCGATGATTACTTTATGGAAGGTCATGTGTGGCCGGGGCGTTGCCAGTTTCCAGATTTTACCAACCCAAAGGTAAGAGAATGGTGGGGCGGTTTGTATAAGGAATTGGTAGATATAGGCGTTGCTGGATTTTGGAACGACATGAATGAACCTGCTGTTTTTGGTGCTGGAACTTTCCCTAACGATGTTCGGCATAATTATGATGGCTATCGCGGCTCACACCGTAAAGCACACAATATTTATGGAATGCAGATGGTGCGTTCTACCTACGATGGTTTAAAAAAATTGATGCGCAATAAAAGGCCATTTACCATTACAAGAGCGGGTTATTCTGGCGTACAAAGATATGCTTGTGTATGGACAGGTGATAATGTAGCAACTTGGGAGCATCTAAAATTAGGAAATATCCAATGTCAGCGCATGTCTATTTCTGGTGTTCCATTTGTAGGAACCGATATAGGTGGCTTTAGTGGAGAGCCTGATGGCGAATTATTTACCCGCTGGATACAACTGGGTACGTTTTCACCATTTA
>JACMOW010000228.1 GCA_014377775.1 Pedobacter sp.
CGATATGTAAATAACGCTACCTGACCTTCTGCAGAACCAGTGTTGGTTGCTACTTCGCCGTGTTTTTGAAAAATTTCGGCTTTTGATTCTTTACTTAAATACATTCTTGAATGATACTAAAGTTTATAAATTAATTAATTGGTGCAAAGATATCATATAATTTACTAATTAGCAAATTGGCATGGGGCATGGGGCTCGAAGCATTTAGCGTAGCGTTTTTAAATTGATAATTAACGTGTTAAGCTATCCGACGGCAAATATCCAAAATCGATTAATTCTTGATGATCTTTGATTTTTTTTGTTTCTCCATCGTGCAGTAAAATAATTGATGTGGAGATCGCTAAAACATTGTTATAATCATGATCAGAGATGATAAAGCCTTTTTCTGGCGCCAGCTCCCTTATCTTATCTTTTATAATTTCTATGTGTAAAGGCGCTAAACCGTTAAATGGTTCATCAAGCAATACGTATTTTGCTTTGCTGTAAAGCAGGATAAATATCTCTATTAGTCTTTTTTCACCACCAGAAAGATCATTACTTTTATGGTGAAGAAATGGTTTAATCAATTCCATTTCAAATAATTTAGCAGCTTGTTCTTGATCGCAAAAAACACTTATCACTTTTTTGATGGAAATATGGCTCGGCAAAAAGCTATCCTGCGGCAAATACTGAATTAAATTGCGACTATCATACAGGCTTCTAATGTGCTTGTCATTTACTTTTACGAATTTATGGTCTGCTTTTAAGGCGCCAAAAATGATCTTCAACAAGGTTGATTTACCAGATCCGTTTCTCCCTAACAGTCCAATAATCTCGCCTAGCTGGCACGTGATAAAAATATCGCTTAAAACCTGACGCAAGCCAAAGTCTTTCGTTACGCTATCTACATATAAGCCGCTCATATTACCATTAAAATTAGGCCAATTATTAGGCTGACGATAATCGAGCTCATCCACAATAGAAGTTTACTTATACCTAAATTATGGTAAAAATAATATTGGTTTGAGTTAGTTAAATCATATAATAGATAATGAAAAACTGGTGTGAGAAAAATATAAGCAATTCCAGTTCCCGGTAATATTTTAAGCGTACCAAAAAAAAAGAATGCGAGTAAAACAGATACTGCTAACGAAGGGAGAATAAGTTTTTTATAGAAAATCCATAAGCCAATAAAAATACGTATGTGGAAGAATTATTTTTTATTAATTCGCTCTAACTCTTGAACATCCAATTGATCCTTAAAACGATTGGTTGCTTTTTTATTCTCTAAAAGATGATTATAATGCAAAAAATAAATTTTAAAACCATTTACATGATCTATGGTTGCCATCGCTAAATATTCATCATACCTTTCTTTGTTTAAACCAGGTATATCTGTCATTAAATCCGCATACATGCCATCATCCATTAGCACTTCACAATAACCTGCTATTATAGGCACATCCAGCAACATATCGTATCTACCATAGCCGATCTCATCAATAGCTTCAATTAAATTTTTACGGTTTCCTTTAGTATCTTTTAGATAAATATCTAAATCGCCAGTTGTTCTGTTATATCCGTAGCGATTTACAGCAAAACCACCAACAATCATATAATCTACTTGATGTTTCTCAAATACTTGCAATAGCAGAAGCATTTCTGGGCTTTCCTTATCAAAAGACATAATTTCTAAATAGTTGACTTGCTAATAATTAAACCTTTTCCTTGAGGTTTTTTTAGAGGATTACCTCCATTCAATTGAACTGAAATTCGGATAAGTTTTAATAAAGCATAAATTTTATTTTCGGAAGATTTGTTGAGATAAATTGATTCTCGTAATGCAATTATGCTTTCTCGAGGAATATTGATATCATATAATTTTAAACTGCCCATATTAATATCAAATATAATAAAATTGACACAAATGTAATACATTTATGCATCATAAGCATTGGTCCAATACTTAAACGACCTTGTTCTCTTTTAAATATTTTGAAACTGCAGCATGATACGCCATTTTACCTTTGGGTATGGTTTTGATAAAAGCTAGTTTTTTAGCTGGGTCAGCAATAATACCTTTTGCATAGACATGTGCGTCACCAAATAAATCTTGATTTTCTAGTTGCTTGGCGCTTTTTACCACTCTAGACATATCAGGACTTTTACTGATCACGGTTTTGTTACCGTAATACTTAAAAATTACGTTCCCAACTTTACCACTTAAGCTTTCGGTAACAATATTGTTTTTTGAAACTGCCATAGTATTTGTATTTAAAGTATAATGTAAAGATAACAAATATCTAACAAAACACCAATCATCTTACGGTCATCTTACGGTTATCCTTCGGTTATCTTACGGTTATCTTACGGTTAAGTCGGATTGTTAACGGCTCGCAGTAGGCTCGGTCTATCGTTGTTCCTAATTTTTGTATCTTCGCTTAAATGATCAAAAACCAATTCAGCATATTCGAAAGCGAATTAAATGTTCGTCCAGACGACATAGACATGTTTAACCATGTACATAACAGTAAATACTTAGATTATGTATTGGCTGCTCGTTACGAGCAAATGGACAAGTACTACGGTATGAGTTGGGAAAGTTTTGCCGAAATGGGTTATGGCTGGGTGGTAACCAAGGTAACCATTAGCTTTAAGCGTGCGCTTTTAATGGGTGATGTAATGCTAATCAGAACTGGAATTATAGAAATGAACGAAAAAGGCTGCACGGCACAATTCGAAATCATCAATAAAAAAACTGGCAAGTTAGCTTCAGATGGGCTGTTTGATTATGCAATGATAGATTTATCCACAAAAAAAGCGTGTAAAGTAACTGAAGAAATGATTAAAAAGTATAGTATTTAGTCGAGTTCTTTTAAATCGATTTTCATGTAATATACCATAAAAATCAATATTGAAACGAATAACAGTGCCACACTAAAAATTAGGTAATGGCCCGCTAAAATTGCTAACATTGTTATAAAAAAGAAAAACAATACAAACTTCATGTATCGTTCAATATCAGTTTTTAACACATGAACTAGCGTTAATAAAGCAAATAAAGTAGACATGCAAAAAACAACTGCCATAAATATCTGAGCTACATCAAAACGGGTAAGCCAAATTAATAATGTCAATTCTGGAATCACTAATATCATTAAAACTATTAACCAATAAGTTGATCTTTTAAATGAACTAATCTTTAAGTTTCTTACAAACGATAAATAAGCGGCATCGAATTTAACCCAATTAAAAATCAACATGGCATGACTTAATACAACTGCTAGCATAGCCGTTAAAAACACTCGAATGTCGTTGCCAACATCAGCAAATACCCACAAAATAGATTTAAATGCTAGCAAAGAAACTAACTTGCAAGCAAAAAGCATCAAGGGTTGCTCATAAAACAGGTAAAATAATGGCCATGACCAAAATGGCTTATTAATTTTAATCCAACTTGTGTTGACCCAATTCTTAACTGGATTAAAATTGTAATTATTGCTTTTAAAAGTTAAAAAAGAAAGCGTTAAAAATAGTATAAGAATCCCTATTAATGTTGCGAAAAGACTAAAAAAGTAATGATACCTTATAGAGATGTATAAAATCAATGCTGCGTAGCTTAAAATAGGCATTAACATGAAGGCATATACTTTTAGCCAAATATTATGCTGCCTAACTACCCTAAGTTTAGTTACTTCTACAGCAAAGTTGAAGGTTGGCAATGCTAGTTTTTGCTTTGCAAACAGATAACATTTTATGGCATAAACTATCCACACAAAAAAAATGATTAACCAAACTATGGGCGACGAGCAAATTGAAATTAATAAGGCAAAGTGATAACTAACCAGCTGAGATCCTTCTACTGCACCAAAAAGCAGGTAACAAACCACCAAAAACAAACCTGCATGTTGTTCATAAAACGAAACTCCAATAGTTTTGATTAAGAGTTTTAGCATTTGTTGATGGCTTTGTTCTTGATTTCAAAAACTTGACTAATCTTTAATTTTTCTTTGTTTATTTCCTGATGAGAAGACAATAAAAAACTTTTACCTTCTTTTGCTTTTGAGGAAATGAGTTGATATAGTTTAACTGCAGATTCAACATCAATGGTAATTAAAGGCTCATCTAATATATAGAGTTCAACATCCCCAATAAACGCACAAATTAATGAAAGCTTTTTAAGCATGCCACTCGAATAGCCGCCAATTTTCTGATCTAAAAAGGTATCCATTTCAAAGAGCGAAGTAAGCTCATCTATTCCTTGCTGCTGCGCTTGGCGGACATCCTTATAAAAATTAATTAATTCATGGCCCGTAATGAACAATGGATATTGTGGTTCTGCCTCAGCATAACTAATTTTTGATCGGAAGTTAATAGAATCTTTTTTTAGGTCAATGCTATTAAGTAAAACTTGTCCACTAAATGGTGTTTGACCAGCAATTATGCGAAATAATGTGGTTTTACCTGTACCATTACCTCCCTTTAGCCAAAAAATTCCGGAATCGATTTTCCATTCATCAAATGATAGTACGGTATGGGATCCATATTTTTTGTCGATCTGTTTTAAGCTTAGCATTTGATTTAGTTACTCCCCTAGTTTAGATCATAAAACTGGAGTATTGTTACATCATTTGAACAAACTATATGGACCTTTTCGTTTTAAAACCGATTTGTGTTTTTGGCACATCATCCCTTTCTATAAATTTATTTAATCACCTCAAAAATTTGCATTTATCTAGTTAAATGTCATTTAATTTAAAAATAAATTTGATTTCTATATTTCTTTCCCAAATTTGCAGTATGACATTTTTAGAAAAATTACAAGCGATCCGTAATCAAATGAGTGCAGATGGTGTTGATGCTTATGTTATTCCTTCGGCCGACCCTCACATGAGTGAATATCTTCCAAAACATTATAAGTGTATTTCTTTTGCAACGGGCTTTAGAGGCTCTGTTAGTACAGTTGTAATTACTCATAAATTTGCAGGATTATGGGCAGATTCGAGGTATTATGAGCAAGCTGAAGAGCAATTAAAAGGCAGTGGCTACGAACTTGTAAAGTTAAAAGCGCAACATACACCAGAATATATTAGTTGGCTTAACGAAACTTTAAGTGATTCGGCAGTAATTGCATTCGACGAACGAATGATTTCTGTGGCTTTAGGAGAATTATTTCACCACCAGTTAAGCTATAAAAAAATAAAGTTCAAACATAAAGACTACCTCCAACCCATTTGGCAAGATAGGCCTACTTTACCCAATGCACCCGCCTTTTTATTGGGTGATGAATTTACCGGTCAATCTACAAAAGATAAACTCAGTTCGGTTAAACGATCGATGAAACAGCACCGCGCCGATTACCATCTTATCTCCTCTCTTGACGATATTGCCTGGCTTTTTAACCTACGAGGTCGTGATGTAAAATATAATCCAGTGGTACTGAGTTTTGCAATTATTACTCAAAATCAGACTTCATTATACATTCAACATAATAAATTGGTCAAAGAAGATCAAGCGAACTTGGCACTAAGTGGCGTAGAAATTCTAAATTATGACAATATTGCAAATGATCTTCAATTTTTAAAAGCTGAAAGTAGTATTTTAATCGATCCGAGAAGAAATTGTTTCGCTTTATATAAACTTATCCCGTCTTCAGTTAAAATCATTAAAGAAACTAATCCTTCTACCTATTTAAAATCATCAAAAAATAACGTAGAAATAGAGCATACGCGAACAGCGATGCGTAAAGATGGGGTAGCGATTACGCGATTTTTAAAGTGGGTGAAAGAAAATGTCGGAAAAATTAAAATGACCGAACTCTCTGCAGCAGCCCAGTTAAGAAATTTTAGAGCTGCCGAGGAAGGTTTTTTTGGTGAAAGTTTTAATACCATTTCGGCCTACAAAGCGCATGGTGCACTGCCACACTATGCTTCAACTGCAGAAAGTGATGTTGAAATACAAGCGGAAGGTTTGTTTTTAGTTGATTCTGGAGGTCAGTATCATTACGGTACAACAGACATTACACGTGTAATCCCATTGGGAAATAATACTAAAGAAGAAAAAACGGACTATACCTTAGTACTTAAAGGGATGATTGAGGGTTGCAAAACTAAATTTCCAAAAGGCACATGTGGCTATGCGATTGATGCAATTACGCGTAAACCGTTGTGGGATTATGCTATCAATTTTGGTCATGGAACAGGGCACGGTGTAGGATACTTCTTGAATGTACATGAAGGTCCGCAGGTATTTAATGCTGGCGCAACACCCATTCCAATCGAATTAGGCATGATTACTTCGATTGAACCTGGTATTTATCGTCCGGGAAAACACGGAATTAGAATAGAAAACCTGGTGTTAGCGGTTCAAGACGAAGTGAATCAGTTTAATGAATTCTATGCTTTCGAAGCTTTAACACTCGCCCCTATTGATACAAGTATCGTTAGAAAGGAGTTATTAGAAACTTCGCATATTAACTGGCTAAACAGCTACCATCAACTCGTTTTTGAAAAGTTAAATCCTTATTTAAATGAGGATGAAAGCAAATTTTTGAGAGAAATGACGAAAGAGATTTGAGATGTGAGTATTTTTCTTAACACAAAAGAAAAAATGAAAGACTATAAATTATATTTGCAGTTAAATACTGGCAAATGAAAATTAAATCTTTCCTCCTTGTTTTCGCTTTAGGTCTTAGCATAATCTTATTATCATGGGGTTATACAGGGCATCGTACCATTGGTTTAATTGCAGAAAATCACCTTACCCCAGCTGCTAAAGTAGCTGTAAAGGATTTATTAGGCGACACATCAATTGCCGATGCCTGCACTTGGGCGGATGATGCGCGAAAAGACCCACAATTTGCAGCAACTGGGAATTGGCATTTTTTAAATCTGCCGTTAGGATTAAATTATGAAGATTTCAAGAAATCTGTAGATACGGTTAGTCAGGGAAACGTATATAGCGCATTAATTAATGCCGAAAAACAATTAACCGATAAGAACACACCTAAGCAGCAAAAAGTGTATGCTTTAAAGTTTATTTTACACTTTGTTGGCGATTTACATCAGCCGATGCACATTAGCAGAGCAGAAGACAAGGGTGGAAATACCATTCAATTAAACTATGAGGAGAAAGGCACTAATTTACACAGTCTTTGGGATACTAAACTTTTAGAGCATCAGGGTTTAACCTTTGGTGAGTTGGCTAACAAATACAATACTGTTTCAGAGGCCGAAATTAAACAATGGCAAGCCGAGCCCTTAATTAAATGGATATGGGAGAGCTACCAAATTAGTAGTGAACTGTATGCAGAAATTGAACAAATGAACAAAAAGGTAATCGACGATGCTTATGCTCAAAAACATTTGCCAACTATACAAAAGCGAATTCAGCAGGCAGGCATTAGGTTAGCTGGTTTATTGAACAATATTTATAAGTTATAATTATTCCTTTTTCCTATCTTTGCAATCTGTTCCCGTAGTTCAATGGATAGAATTATGGTTTCCGGTACCATCGATATGAGTTCGAATCTCGTCGGGAACACATAAGGGTTTGCACCAGTTGCGAGCCCTTTTTTTTGTTCTAAAATATTCATTTTGAGAATATTTTTTCAAAACCTTTTTAATGTAGTGGTGTTGCTTTTGTAAAATCAACCACCATGGAAACAAAAACTAAAACAACAGCAAAAAGAACGATACCGACAGGTAAAACTGGAAAAATGGAAAATTCAGCGTTTCATGAATTTTTTATTGATGAGTTAAAAGACATCTACTGGGCCGAAAATCATTTGCTAAAAGCATTTCATTGGAAACCACTATTAGGCGTCCATTCGGTGGCCTGGGATGAAGCGCAGACCATTTCAGGAAAAGATCCAGATTTCCATAGAAGAGATTTATGGGAAGCTATTCAGTCGGGAAACTTCCCAGAATGGGAATTTGGCATTCAGGTAGTGCCTGAAAAAGATGAACATAAATTCGATTTCGACCTATTAGACCCAACCAAACTTATACCTGAAGAACTTGTTCCTGTGCAACGAATTGGCAAACTAACGTTGAATAGAAATCCAGAGAACTTTTTCGCGGAAACAGAACAAGTTGCTTTCCATGTTGGGCATATTGTAACGGGAATAGATTTTACCAATGACCCTTTAATGCAAATTAGTTTTTATAGATAAAAAATTGGAATCAAACAAATTAAGTGTCTCAACTGTTGTAATGTTGATAAAATCTTTATTAATAAAAATTTCTTATCTGTATTTTCGTGAATAAAATTAATCCAATCAAATGTTGCCAACCTTCACGTGTATTTATTTCTTGGAGAATACCGATACCTATATTTTGGAAATCAAGCGAAATGATCTTCTACGAGATGAAGACGTTTCTAAAATTTATCAATGGATAAGGGTAAGTAAAGATTTTCAACATGCAAGTCCACTTACTTTTAGATCAATGGATTCTTCATTGGAGATTGAGGAACGGTATTTTGAAGAGGGTTTTCTTAAATTTAATAGCAATAGCGGAACCTTTATTGAGAAATACAATTCTGCGCAACACACGTTGGAAGCCAAAAGCAGTAGTGAAGTTCCACAATCGCTTACTGATGTGATCACTAACTTTTTATCAAAAAACTAAAAAAGACCCACGCTTGTAGGTCTTTTCTGTAATAATCAAGCTCAAAAATTATTATTTCGTACTGTTTTTCTTTTCAGTTACTTCTGTACGGATATCTTGCGCTAAACCTTTAAGATCTTGCATTGCTTTACGTACTCTTGTACCAGCTGCTGCATTACCGCCATTATAAAATTTTTCTGCATCTGCTTCAATTGCAGCGATTACTTCTTTAACTTTTGAGAATTTTTCCATGTTTTTTTATTTGTTTTTAAGGGTATGGAAGCTGTCTTCGACGTTTTCCATGTTTTTAATTTTAATTTGATTTCAAATATATCATTTAAACCGAATAAACAAGTATCTATACACTTATTTATTATTGCTCTAATTATCCCCAAAACCACTTTTTCCACAAAAATAGCTGAATCGCAATTTGTTAGCTTGTACTTTTTACAAATAAAAATATTAACTTGATATTATTTTAATAGCGTTAATAAACAAATACTATCGGAAATAGCAACTGCATGGAAGGACAATTGTTGATGTAAGGTTAATAATTCGCCCTCCTTTATGGTATTTACGGTATCTAAACTTTCAAATGATAGGTGCCCAGTAATTAAATGAATGCTCATAATCGCTGTATCGTTGTTCTGTCCAGGATGAAAGTTTTGCCCCGTTCTTAATGCTATTAGCGTAATTGTAATGCGATCAGATTTAAAAACTGTAATGGCATTTTTTCCATTTTTTTGATATGCTTCCTCTTGTCTTAACTGATTGATGTATTTTGGAATATCAATAGGTATTATTGCCGCATCTAATGGCCTTGCTCCTTCAGGCCTTTGGCTTGTTGCATTGTTATATTTCTCTTCCATAATTAGAAAACAGGAATGTTAACCAGTTGTTTTAATTAAGATGTTTATAATTTTCTATAATTAACATCACTGAATTCACTTCCTTTGCAATGTATATGTCGCTATTTATCTCATCTCTTAATACAGGCAGCAATGGCAATTGTTTTTACATTGGCAATGGCAATGAGGCGATTTTGGTCGACGTGGGTTTAACTTGCAAAGAAACCGAATTAAGAATGCAACGGCTAAACTTAAATATGGATCGTGTAAAAGCTATTTTTATTTCGCACGAGCATACCGATCACATACGCGGATTACCTGTAATTGCCAAGAAATACCAAATACCGGTTTACATTACACCATCAACCCTTTTAGGCGGAAAACAACAATTACCACCACATCTGATAAATACCTTTACGGCTTATTTGCCTATTTACTTTGGTAGTTTAACAGTTACTGCTTTTCCAAAAAAGCATGATGCTGCAGAACCGCATAGTTTCATCATTCGTTGCAATTCGGTTACCGTTGGCGTATTTACAGATATTGGCCAACATTGCAAGGATGTAATTCGTAATTTTAAGCAATGTAATGCTGTATTTTTAGAGGCAAATTACGATGAAGAAATGTTAAATAATGGCAGGTACCCGTATTTTCTTAAAAATCGAATACGAGGCGGTGAAGGTCACCTGTCTAATGCTCAAGCTTTAGATTTATTTAGAACTCATAAATCTGCACAATTAAGCCATTTATTACTATCGCATCTTAGTAAAGACAATAATTGTCCGGATTTGGTACAGCGTTTATTTACAGCGCATGCTCTAGGAACCGAAATTATAGTTGCGTCTCGCTACCAAGAAACAGCATTGTATCATATCGGGGGATGAGAATCGTATCGAAATCTCGTCATCTCGACGAACGGAGAGAACTATAAAGGAATTAGTACATAGATATCTCCTCGCTAATGCTGCGTTCGATATAACCACCAAAAGAAACTGTAGCTTAAAAAGGAAATCCGATACCAAAATTATATTGCACAAAACGATATATATCAGGATTATGCGTAATTTTATAATTCTCTTTAAATGACTTTCCTCCACTTAAAAACTTATTGATTACCCACTGTTCTGCACCTACAAATTGGGGATCTTTAACTTTTAAGCCCAAATCGAACCTAAACACAAAAAACTCCACATCATATCTAAAACCTAATCCAGTTCCAATAGCAATTTGTTTATGTAATTGATTAAATTTAAAATAAGTTTCTGGTTGAGGGTTTCCAGCAGAGATGTTCCAAATGTTACCCATATCAACAAATGCTGCCCCTTTTAATTTACCGCCAAATAGTTTATCAATCATTGAATAACGATATTCAAAATTCGTTTCAATTCTCATTTGGCCAAGCTGATCGATACCAAAGGATGCATTTCGTGCGGTTGCACTTGCAATTACATCGCGATTATAATTACCTGGTCCTAGTGTTCTAGCTTGCCATGCACGAACCCCACTTGATCCACCTGCATAAAATAATTTCTCGAATGGAATAGCGGTCGAATTTCCATAAGCATAACCCACTCCCGTATTCAACCTTGCAATAAATTGCCTATCGCCGCCCAAATTTCTATACCAACGCACATCAATCTCGGGGCGAACATATTGATTAAATGGCAAGCCAAAAATCCTCCCAAAATCACCATTCGCAGGATCGTGTTTACTTCCAAAAGCACTAGAAGTAAGTTGTAGGAGATTTCCAGCGATGTCTATGTTCCCCTTAAAATAAACAAATGATCTATTTTGCAATAGTTTTTCACCATTAAGTGTATAGGCATATTTCATACCTAGGGTAAAATCTTTGCGTCCTAGCAGTTTAATGTTATAGAAATTACTTTCTAACAGCTCCTTATTTTCATTGTATTTATTAATGTCACTTTTATCTAAGGTGTCTATTAAAATACTACCAAATCTATATTCAATGTTCAATGGGGTAAGAGAGTGCAATTTAGATTTAGTTTCTACCCAGTCGTAACTAATTGCGTTGATAAAAATCCGTCGAGCGGTGATGTTCTTTTGTAAAGCATATAAATAACTCGTAGAAAAAGTAGTGTAGGGCATTCCATTTTTCCCCATCATGGGAACGGTAATAAATGGAATCATTAGCCTTGGAATGGATAAACTGGCGCTTACTGAAAAATCTCGTTGATAAATATCGTCGAATATAGATTTATTTTCGATCTTCCTAGCCTGTAAACCACCTTTTACCTGAAATTGAAAACGCTCTGCTCCTTTTAAAAAATTATTATTGGTATAGGTATTGCTCAATGTAAAGCCTACCGTCCCGTCGTTAAAAGGCACCTCACCCTCAATACGGTTATTCATTCGCTTCTGTGGAATAAGAAAAATTGAAGGATGAACTCTATTACTGCTATCCTTTGCTGGGGTATATTCTATCTTAACATTTTTAAAAACATTAAGTTGATAAAGTCTATCATAAGTTAAATTTTCCTTTCGAATGTCATAGATTTCCCCAGCTCTTAAGAAATCGTATCTTACAATTGGGTTTCTTCTGAACTTATTAGATAGGTCGATAAAACGAATACCTCTAACTGCTTTATTATTTTTTAAGGAGTCGGATAGTCTCTGCAAATTTGAAAATCCGTCAGAATTTTCGGCAATAATAATATCTGTCGTGTCTATCGTAAATACCTTATGTTTTGAGCCGTCGAATGGGTTATCGATGATTAATTTTACACTTACCTTGCTATTTCTTTGGCTTGAATCTGGCTCATACCTCACGTATGGCCGTTCAAAATAGCGGTATCCATTTTGCCGCATCATTTGATAAATCTGTTCCCGATCGTGAGCAAGTGAATCTTCATCGTACTGCATACCTACTCTTAGGTGCGTAAATCCATCCTTTTCTCTTAGAAAATTTCCCTTTATGGTGGCATCTGGTATGTCGTAAGAAAGTTTATTAATAAAATAAGGAGAACCAGGGGCAGCTGTAAATTTTAGTTTTGCCTTTTTCTTAACCACCTTAATCTCCGATTTTACCTTAGCATTAAAATAACCTTTACTTTTTAGGAACTTTTCTATTTGATTGCGTGAAATTTCTACCAATGCACTATCTAAAATAGGCGGAGGAGAGCCCAAGGGCTTAATATTAGCGGTTTTATATTTTCCATTTTTAGTGTTAAAAATATTGTAAATTTTAACATTTAAGCCAATAGTTCCCGAAGGACGGATATCCTTTTGAATATAGTTGTAAGCTTGCTCTTCAAATTGTTTATCAATACTATCAATTTTAACTTTCGTTACAATGGATTGATAATCTTCAATATATTTTGTTGAGGAACAACCTGCTATAAAAACAAGAATAAATAGTAATATTGTAAGAATGTTATACTTGTATGCTTTCAAAATCACAGATTAGTTTTATTAAATCTTTACATCAAAAAAAGTACCGAAAAGAAAGCGGACTATTTTGTATTGAGGGTATAAAATCTATTATAGAATTTATTAACTCAAACTATCAACTACATAGTATTTATTACAATCCTACTTATTTTTCAACTCTACCTAAATTTCCTGCAAATATAAAGTTATTCGAGGTAAACAACGCCGAATTAGAGAAGATTAGTACACTTCAAACGCCACAAGGAATTTTAGCATTGGTAAACACACCTAAAAAGCAAGAACTACTGCCAAGATTACTAAGAAATAAATTTTCGCTAGTACTAGATGACGTGCAAGATCCAGGGAATTTGGGCACCATCATTCGAACTGCAGATTGGTTTGGAATTGATCATATAATTTGTTCTGAGCAAACGGTTGAGGTATATAATCCTAAAACTGTACAGTCTACCATGGGTTCGTTGGCACGAATGAATATTTTTTATACAGATTTGGAGAGTTTTATTGAAGGTGCAAATTTGCCCGTTTATGGCGCAGTATTGAATGGAAATAATATATATACAGTAAATTGGGGGCATGAGGGGTTAATTTTATTGGGCAATGAGGGACATGGAATTTCTGAAAGATTAATTAAAAAAATTACAACATCTGTTAACATTCCTAGAATTGGAAAAGCCGAATCATTAAATGTTGCCGTTTCTGCAGCCATCTTTTGCAGTGAATTAGGTAAATTGAGCTTAAAACCTTAAGATGTTAACAATTATTTAAAGTTATTTTTCTTCATTATTTTTGCAACCTCGCATATAATTACTACTTTTGCAACCTTGAATTTAAAAAGGTCGAGTGGCCGAGTGGCTAGGCAGAGGTCTGCAAAACCTTCTACAGCGGTTCGAATCCGCTCTCGACCTCAGGTTTATATTAATTAAGAAATAAAAAATTATTATCATGGCAGTTACAAGATTAAAAAGAAAAGACAGATACAATAAAAACGTTTCTCGTTTAGAAGTTAAAACATTGAAATTAGCTACCAATATTGAATTGGGAAGCCGTTCACAACAATCTACTAAAGATCAGTTGGCTAAAAACAATGCTGTATTAGCTAAACTTACAGCTTCAGCTTAGTATTACATCTTTTTTTAACGAATTAAAAAGCATCTCAAAAATAAATTTGAGATGCTTTTTTGTGCGCAATGGTTTTTGCGTGATGAATTTTATACTTCGTTTGCTTCGCGCTCAAATCCCAATAAAACTCCCT
Organism: Pedobacter sp.; assembly: GCA_014377775.1. Lineage (GTDB taxonomy): Bacteria > Bacteroidota > Bacteroidia > Sphingobacteriales > Sphingobacteriaceae > Pedobacter. The sequence continues at coordinate 14,100 of JACMOW010000228.1, forward strand.
ACATCTTTTAGCAGTTAATTACACAGATATTTGAGAATTTACAAACTTAATTGCTTTTAAAGCGTTAAACTTAAATACATTGTAGAAGGGAAAGGTCTTATCAAGATAAATTAAAAAATAATTAAGATGAACAAAGATAGCATTATCGTGGAGAGAACATTTAACGCACCAATTACTAAAGTTTGGAGTGCCATCACCAATAACAACGAGATGAAAGTATGGTATTTTAAACTAGAAGCTTTTAAAACTAATGTAGGTTTTAATTTCGATTTTATGGGCGGTACGGAAGGTGGCATACAATATTTGCACTTATGTGAAGTAACTGAAGTTGTAGAAGGCAAAAAAATAACTTATAGTTGGAGATATGACAATTATCCCGGCAACTCTTTTGTGAATTGGGAGCTTTTTGATAAAGGGGAACAAACTTTGTTAAGACTTACCCACAAAGGTGTGGAGACCTTTGCAGAAGCTGGTCCTGACTTTGCAAAAGCTAACTTTGTAAAAGGCTGGACTTATTTTGTGCACACTGCGTTAAAAGAGTATTTGGAACCAGAAAGTTAAGCTCTACAATGGTTAACAATTAATGATAAAAGAGTTAAGTCGAAATTAGATTAACTCCTTACAAATTCTTTTAATTAACCCTGGTCCTTCGTAAATAAAACCAGTATATATTTGTATTAAAGAAGCGCCAGCAGCTATCTTTTCTTTTGCATCTGCTGGAGAATGGATCCCTCCTACACCAATAATAGGGAAGGATCTTCCTGATTTATCGGCCAAATAGCGAATAACTTCCGTTGATCTTTTAGTTAAAGGCTTGCCACTTAAACCACCCATTTCGCTCTTCAATTTTTCTTCTGTATAAAGTCCATTGCGATCAATCGTGGTGTTCGTTGCAATCACTCCGGCAATTCCCGTTTCCTTTACAATTTCGATAATATCGTCCAATTGTTGATTGGTTAAATCTGGTGCTATTTTTAGTAAAATTGGTCGAGATATATCATTTTTACGGTTACGCTGCTGTAAAGTATTAAGCAATTCTGTTAGAGGCACTTTTTCTTGTAGTGCTCTTAAACCTGGCGTATTGGGCGAACTCACATTTACCACAAAATAATCGACCACATCAAACAATCGGTCAAAACATTTTATATAATCACTAACGGCATCTTCATTGGGCGTATTTTTATTTTTCCCAATATTACCGCCAACAATAATTGTAGGATCTTTTTCCTTCAACAATCTTAAACGCTCGGCCATTACATCAACCCCTTTGTTATTAAAACCCATACGGTTAATGATGGCACTATCTTCTTGCAAGCGGAACATACGTGGTTTATCATTACCAGGTTGAGGCAAAGGAGTTACAGTACCCACTTCTATAAAACCAAAACCAAGATCGCTTAGGGCCTCAACATATTCGCCATTTTTATCGAAACCCGCAGCCAAACCAACTGGGTTTTTAAATTTTATACCAAAAACTTCACGTTCTAAGCCTTTTAAATGAATATCAAAACTACTACGCAGGATGGTTTTGCCTAAAGGGAAATAATCGTGAAACCATTTTAATCGCTTAACTACGAAGTAATGAACCTTTTCAGGGTCGAATTGAAAAAAAACAGGTTTAACTAGGCGATACATCCTGTAAAGATAGGAAAATATGGAAAATGGAGGATGTAAAATGGAAAATGTGTAGTAGAATTCGTATTTTTGCACCCGAAATGATTTCTATAAACGACTTAACCTTCCAAATTGGCTCGAGAGCCTTATACGATGAAGCGAACTGGCACATTAAACCAGGCGATAGAGTTGGACTAATCGGTGCAAATGGCACTGGAAAGTCTACTTTACTTAAAATAATTGTTGGAGAATATGCTCCATCATCGGGTAGTATTTCGATGGCTAAAGATTTAAAAATTGGTTATTTGAACCAAGATTTACTTTCTTACGAATCGCATCATACCATTTTGCATGTGGCCATGGAGGCTTTTGAACGCCAAAACCAATTGCACGATGAAATTGAAGAACTTTTAAAGAAAATTGAGACCGATTATAGTGAAGAGGCGCTGTATAAGCTTAGCGACAAACAACAAGAATTTGAGGCATTAGATGGTTATAATATCGAATATCGTGCAAATGAGATTTTAGCGGGTTTAGGTTTTAGTACTGAAGATCAACATCGCCCATTAAACACGTTTTCTGGAGGTTGGCGGATGCGGGTAATGTTAGCGAAAATTCTTTTACAAACGCCTGATATTCTTTTATTGGATGAGCCTACCAACCACATGGATTTACCTTCCATTAAATGGTTAGAAAACTATTTAGGTGGCTTTGAAGGTGCAATTGTGATCGTTTCTCACGATCGATATTTCTTAGATAAAATTGTTCGTAAAACCGTTGAATCTAGAAAAGGAAAGCTTACTGTTTATGCAGGTAATTATTCATTTTATGTAGAGGAGAAATCTTTACGTGGTGAAATACAAAAGGGAGAATTTAAAAACCAGCAGGCTAAGATTAAACAAGAAGAGCGTTTAATTGAACGTTTTAAGGCAAAAGCGAGTAAAGCCAAGATGGCACAATCGCGGATGAAGGCATTAGATAAAATGGAGCGTGTTGAAGATGTAGATGATGATAACCCAACGGTTAACTTTAGTTTCAAGTTTTCAAAACCTTCTGGCCGTCATGTTGTTCGGATCGAAAATGCTTCAAAAAGTTATCCAAATGTTGACATTCTGGATAATGCTGAGGGTGTAATAGAGAAAGGTGATAAGATTGCTTTAATTGGAGCAAATGGTAAGGGTAAATCAACTTTATTAAGAATGATTGCCGGCGCTGAAGCATTTAAAGGTAAAAGTGAAACAGGCCATAATGTAACCACAACATTTTTTGCACAGCATCAATTAGAGTCATTACACTTAGAAAATACCATTTTAGAAGAGCTTCAAGCTTTTGCACCGAAACATACCGATACCGAGCTTCGTGGTATTTTAGGCTGCTTTTTGTTTACGGGTGATGACGTATTCAAGAAAATTAAAGTATTATCGGGAGGAGAAAAATCAAGGGTAGCTTTAGCTAAATCATTAACTACAGATTCGAATTTCTTAATCTTAGATGAGCCTACCAACCACCTAGATATACAATCGGTAAATATTTTAATTCAGGCTTTGCAGCAATATGAAGGTACTTTCATTTCAGTATCTCACGATCGTTATTTCTTAGATCATGTAGCCAATAAGATTTGGTTTATTGAGGAAGAAAAAATTAAAGAATATCCTGGAACGTATGCAGAATATGAGGAGTGGAATAGTAAAAGGATAATTCCGGCACCAAAACCCATTCCAGTAAAGCCCACTACTGAAGAAAAGAAAAAGCTTATAGTACAATCTCCTGCAAATACGCAACAACAATTAAAAAAGCTAAACGATAACTTGAAGCGCATAGAAGAAGAAATTTCAGCGTTTGAGTTAAGTGTAAAATCAGTTGAAGCCGAGTTGGCGAATGAAGAAATTTATTCGAACAGCCATAAACTAGAAGCAGCCAATAAACGTTATCTAGCTGAAAAGGCTTTGTTGGATCACGCCCAAAAAACATGGGAAGGGCTAGCTGCCGAAATTATGGAATTGGAATAATGAAATTAACTGGACTGCTATTCTTTTTTCTTATAACTACAATTAGCTTAAGTGCCCAAAATATTGTTTTTGTGTATGAGAACAAAGTTTACCAGTCTAGTATAAAAACAGTTCAATGTTTTAATACCAAAAAGGAACAGTCTCTACCAATTTATATCTTAAAAAGCACTGAAACTCTTACTTTTAGTTTCGACGATTTAAAAGGTGGCAATCGTGGTTATTCTTATACGGTTGAGCATTGCACTTCGGATTGGAAGCCTTCCAAGATTAACTCCATCGATTATTTAGAAAGCTTTAATGAGGATATCATTACCAAGTACAACTATTCATTTAATACGTTGCAAAAGTTTACCCATTATGAACTGAAGCTGCCAAATGAGCAAATTAAGCCAAAAATTGCTGGAAACTACCTTTTAAAGGTATACGAAAATGCGAATAAGAGCAAGCCGATTATTTCACAACGGTTTTTTGTGCTCGATCCTGTTTTAAATGTTGGAACAGAAATCGTTGCGAGCAGCGATGTAGCCAATAGATACAAAAAACAGAAGGTTAATTTTACTATTTTTCATCAAATGCCTATTCAAAATCCTTATCAGGATATCAAGGCGATCGTAATGCAAAACAATAGTCCTAATGTTGCTATTTTAAATACGAAACCTACCTTTATTAAACCCGGATCGCTGGTTTATAATGCGCTTAATGCAAATGAATTTTGGGGAGGAAACGAATACCGAAAGTTTGATACCCGAAGTTTTAGATATAAGGCAGAACATGTTCAGGATATTTATTTAGATACCATTAATACTGCTGTACTATTTACTGATGTAAGCTTAAGTGGGCCAAAATATAGCAATCAATTTGATGAAAATGGAAATTTCTTTATCCGCAATCAAGATGGAAGAAATCCCGCAACCGATAGCGACTATACAAAGGTTATATTTAGTCTAAATGCTATCCCTCCAAACGATAAAGGTTCTATTTATGTATTAGGACAATTCAATAATTATTCGATAGCACCAGCCAATAGATTGGCGTATGACGAAAATAGAAAAAAATATTTCGTTAGCTTAAAACTTAAACAGGGTTTGTACGATTATAAATATGTTTGGCTCAGTGAAGATGGAAAATTTGATGATACTGTTTTTGAAGGGTCTTTTTTTGAAACGGATAATAGTTATCAAGTATTTGTTTATTATCGCAAGCCTGGCGGCAGATGGGAAGAGTTGGTAGGTTTTAGTAATGTAACTAGTTTGAAGAAATAATCCAAACCGACACACTTCCTCCATTACAATAAAAGCTTCCTTTACCGTGTTCATTAATAATTACTTCCCCTTGCCTGTTTCCTAGCGCATCAACAAAGGTTTTTCCGCTAAATGCGATACCAACCTCCATTTCTTTAAACCCCTCTTCTCCGTTGCTCATCAATACGGCGAAGCCTGAATTTGGATGCTCTTCATCCCCTGCTCTGGTCCAACCAATACAATTTGGATGATCCAAATAATCGATTTGTTTACCATAAGCTAAATTTGTTCTAATGGTTAGCAATTCTTGGAGTTCTTTGAGGCCTATCAATTCTATCTGTTTCCCCACATCTTCGTACGATGCGCCATATAGGTCTGTATAAAAAACACATGGAATCCCTCCTTCCCTCAATAAAATCATTGCATAAGCTAATGGCCTAAACCAAAAAGAGATAAACGAATCTAAAGCCTGTAATGGTTGTGAATCATGGTTATCTACAAAGGTTACAGCCATAGTTGGAGTTCTTTGAACGAGTGTGTTATCAAAAATAGCGGCTAAATTGTAATCCTTTCCAGCCGTTGAAGCAAGATAAAAGTTATGATGCAGTAAAGAGTCAAACAATTGTGTTCTTCCCCCTGTTAATTCGATATATTTTGCTAATTCTTCTACCTCGGCAATATTCCAGTTCTCGGCTACAAAAAAAAAATCTTTACCACAACTCCGTTTCATGTCGTCCATCCACTCGATCAAAAAATCTGAAGATATATGTTTTACGGCGTCTAGCCTAAACCCATCAATATTTGTTGTTTCATAGAACCATTTTCCCCAATTTTTCAATTCTTGCTTTACGGCTACATTTCGGTAATCAATGTCGTTAAACATTAAATAATCGTAATTCCCCAATTCGTTCGATGGAACCTTCTGCCAACTTTCGTTATATTCATTTTGGATAGAAAAAATGGCAGATTCGTTTAAATTTTGCGCCCAATCTACTCCAGTAAAACATTGGTGATCCCAAATAAAGTCAGAATATTGCCAATTTCTACCTGGAAAGGTAAATTTAGTCCATGCTTCAATTTCCATCTCCTCAGAAATAAATTCTGTTCTATTTTCTTCATTTACTTTTCTAACCGTTATGGTTTCCAGTTCATCGCCACCTGCTTTGTGATTAAAAACGACATCAGCCAATACCCCAATTTTGTTTTCATGAAGTTGTTGAATAGCGGCTAGGTATTCTGCTTTGTTTCCATACTTAGTACTCACGGCATTTTTTTGGTCAAATTCCCCAAGATCGTAGAGGTCGTACGAATCGTATCCAACCGAATAGCCACCATTACTTCCTTTATTGGCTGGCGGAAACCAAACGGTAGTAATACCCAATTTCTTTAAATTCTCCGCTTCCTTCGCCGCTTTAACCCATAAATTATCCGGTTCATTATAATACCAATGAAAATATTGAATTAGCGTTTTATTCTGCATGTATGGCGTGATTTATAGACAATATAACATTGAAAGATGATGAATGTTTATAAATTCCGTACTTTTGCAACATTATGAGTATAAAAGCAAAACATCCTAAAGAATCGTTCACTATTATGAACGAATTGGTATTGCCTAACGACACCAACACCTTAAATAATTTAATGGGTGGTCGTTTATTGCATTGGATGGATATTGCGGCTGCTATCTCTGCTCAAAAGCACTGTAATAGAATTGTAGTAACTGCATCGGTTGATAATGTTTCTTTTAAGCACGCCATTAAATTGGGTGATGTAATTACCATCGAAGCCAAAGTAACCCGAGCATTTAACACCTCGGTTGAAGTTCGCTTAGATGTTTGGGCCGAGAATATTCCTTCGGGCACTCGAGCAAAATCCAACGAAGCCTATTATACTTTTGTAGCGGTTGATCAGAGTGGAAGAACCATCCCAGTGCCTGAGTTAAAACCGGAAACAGATGATGAGATTGAGCTGTATAGTGGTGCATTACGTCGCAGGCAATTGCGCTTAATTTTAGGGGGAAAAATGGAGCCTAATGATGCAAGCGAGTTAAAAGCTTTATTTTTCAAAGAATAAAATATTTAGCATGACAACCTACGCTACCCTAATTATATTGAGTGGATTAGTCATTTTCTCTTACCTGTTTGATCTTTTCGCCAGTAAAACAAAGCTTCCTTCTGTGTTGCTACTCTTGATTTTGGGAATCAGTTTAAAATTATTGTCCGATCATTTCCAATGGCAAACCATCAATTTTTTAAGAATATTACCAACCTTAGGTACCGTTGGTTTAATCCTTATTGTTTTTGAAGGTTCTTTGGAACTCAAGTATGATAAACAAAAGAATAATGTAATTAAAGGTGCTTTTCTTTCTGCGTTCTTTATTTTAGTGGCTACTGTAACCGCCATCACATTTATCATATATCAAATCACTGCAAAAGACTTATATCTATGCTTTATAAATGCCATTCCTTTTAGCGTAATCAGTTCGGCAATTGCTATTCCATCGGTTGCTGGGCTAAGTAACAAAACCAGGGAGTTTATCATTTACGAAAGCTCATTTTCTGATATTTTAGGCATTATCTTATTTAATTTTGCGGTATCAAACCCACAAATTTCGTTCAGTTCGTTTGCTGGATTGGGTTTAAACTTGGTATTAATTACTATTTTGTCTATCGCAGCCTGCATTTTGTTGCTTTATGTAATGGGGCGAATTTCTCATCATGTGAAATTCTTCTTGATCATTTCTATTTTGGTATTAATATATGCGATTGGCCAATCGTACCATCTTTCTTCTTTGGTATTGATACTAGCCTTTGGTTTATTTTTAAACAATGCCGATCAAATTAAGCATACTTGGTTTAGAACTGTTTTTCTTTATAAAAGTTTGGCTAACGATTTAACCCAGCTCCGTCAGTTATCGGCCGAAAGTGCTTTTATTTTCCGAACTTTCTTCTTTGTAATCTTCGGTTTTACCATTGATATTTTTAAACTAGACGATCAGCATATCCTCATCAATGGACTATTCATTTTATTCACCATCTATTTTATCCGTTTTGCTTATCTAAGATTATTTAGGAAAGAAAATACAATACCAGAAGGTTTTGTAACACCTCGCGGACTCATCAGTGTTCTTTTATATTATAACTTGCCTACAGAATTAAAAATAACAGAGATTGGAACCTCATTTCTATTTATGGTGGTATTGGGTAGCAGTTTAATTATGACGATTGGATTAATGACGAGCAAACTAAAGAAAAAGGAGATTATTTCTTAATATCGTTTGGCTTATCTAAATAATATGATTTCGAGTATTTTTCGAGTTTTATATATTCCTTTTTAAATTTTTGAGGATCAGAATTTATATTCAGAATTAACTTGGTATTAAGTGCTTCTCCAACCAAGCCACCTAATGTGCCGCCTAGGGCTCCCACTCCTGTTAATAAAATTGTACCCACCAATTTATCGCCAAAACTGTCGAAAGAATTATGTAAACCATCGCCACTAAAGAAGATTGCAATTCCAGCAGCTGCGCCAATACCAGCTCCAGTCCCTAATCCTTCTATAACCGTTAAACCCTTATTCCGTACCTTTACTTTAACGATATTTTTCGCTTTAAATATATAATAGTTACCTCTGATGTCTTCAATTGCGATCCCTTCTGCCGATACTTTTTGCAAAGTGCCCTTAACACTTTTAACACTATCTAATACTACTTTTACCTCATATTTTTTATATTGAGAAAAAATTGAAGTATTACTCATTAATAAAATGATTGTAAAATAGATACATAGCTTTTTCATTCACTACCCATTTCTAATATTTTATCAAATTCAGTCGCTTTTAAAGGCATTACCGATAACCTGCCTTGCCTTACCAATGAAATATCCTTTAAGCTTTCTTCTGCTTTAATTTGCGCTAAAGTTACGGGCTTATCTAAAGCTTGCACAGGTACTAAATCTACCACCACCCAATTCGGATCACTCGTGGTTGGGTCTTGATAAAATGCTTTAACTACTTTGGCTACACCTACCACATTTTTACCTTCATTGCTATGATAAAACAACACCAAATCGCCCTCCTTCATCTCTCTGAGATTATTGCGTGCCTGATAATTTCGAACGCCATCCCAAAAGGTACGTCCATCTTTATTAAATTTTTCCCAACTGTATTTAAAAGGTTCGGATTTGATTAGCCAATGTTGAGGTTGATGCATACGATAATATTGTGTGTGACTTAAATTCCTACAACCCAAATCTAAAAAAAAATTGGCATACTCATAGTGGTTGCGTATTTAATCTTATTTGTTAATTTTCAAGGCAGAATCTAACCTCATCGCCACATTATCCCAGTTGATAATATTGAACAATGCATCTACAAAATCAGGTCTTTTATTCTTGTACTTCAAATAATAGGCGTGCTCCCACACATCGATTACGAGAATGGGTATTGCGCCCCACTGGGTTAGCTTCTCATGGTTTTCACATTGCAGTACAGTGAGACTATCGCTATAGGGCTGATAAGCTATAATCCCCCATCCGTTGCCATCCACGTTCTTTGCAGTCTCGGCAATCAGTGATTTCAACCGTTCAAAATTTCCGAAGCTCCTTTCTATCCGTTTGAGCAGATCTCCCTTGGGCTCGCTCCTTTTGTTGGTCAGGTTTGTCCAGAATATCGAATGTAAAACATGCGAAGAAAAATGGTAGCATAATTTCTTAGTCCAAAAATCTACGGTATCAAGATTGTTGTCATCAAGTGCCTTTTTGATCATTTGGATATCCTTGTTCGCTCCTTTTACCGCACCCCCATGATGAAAGGTATAGTGCAGATGAAGCGTTTCGGAATCCATGTAGGGTTCTAAAAACCCTTCACTGTATGGCAAGGGCTGATGGATATAGTTGCCATTTGCATCTACCAATTTATCTAAGTCATTGCTAACGATGTTACTTGAAAATGCATCTGCTGTAGGGAGCAATATTCCGGCACCAGCCAAAGCTCCAGTTTTTAAGAAATCTCCTCTTTTCATAAAAGTAATTTAATGATGATGCCCAATATAGCTGAATTACAGATGAATTATGGTTCTTTTATTTTCCTAATATAAATTAAGGCTGCTATGTTATTCGTATTTCAGCGCATCAACAGGATTAGTTTTTGCTGCGCTGTAAGTTTGCCAGCTTACTGTTAAAATAGAAATCAAGAGTGTAAACAAAGCGGTTCCTAAAAATAGCCACCAATTTAATGAGGTTCGGCTATCAAAATTTTGCAACCAATTATCCATAATATAGTAAGCAATAGGGATTGCGATGAATATGGAGATGAATATCAATTTTATAAAATTTACTGAAAGTAATGTCATTACCTCCCTTAATGAGGCGCCCAAGATTTTACGAATACCAATTTCCTTTATCCTTTGAGATGTACTAAAAGATGATAATCCGTACAATCCTAAACAGGAAATAAAGATGGCTAAATAACCGAATAAATTAGCCAAGGTTCCTAAAATTCTCTCTTTTTTTAACTTTACCTCATTTAAATTATCAATAAACCTTATCTCTACAGGGAAGTTTGGATTTACTTCTTTTACCAATTTATTAATTATAGCAACGCTCTCACTCAAGCTTTTTTCAGGATTTAACCGCATGGTAATTACATCGCTGATATCTGCAAATGCGATTACCATTGGTGCCACTGCACTGCTTGGATTTGCCCACACTATATTATCGAAAACACCAATTACACTTCGTTTCTGTCCTTGATATAAAACTCGTGAACCTATCGGGATTTTTAAGTTCATTGCCTCAACTGCCTTCTTGCTCAACAATAAAGCTGCGGTATCTGATGCAAATTGTGGATTAAAATCCCTTCCTGATAATAATTTAATATTTGCTGTTTTTATAAAATCATAGGTGGTGTAAATTTGATCAAAATCAATCTGCTTTCCTTCTTCATTCATCCCTTCCCACTCTAATCCTCTAATACTACTATTTTTATTTGAAATACTTGCAGATGATTGCGTTACGGCTATTACCGCCTCACTGGCTAATAGCTTCGTTTTTAATAGCTTGAACTTTTCATATAATAATCCTTCGTGAGGAATTTCAACTAATCCATTCGATGAATAACCTAAAGGAGTATTTTTAATGAATTGAATTTGTTTATAAATGACTATTGTAGCTGCAATTAAAACAATTGAAAAACTAAACTGAAGTACAACTAAAATCTGTCTGAAACTTAAAGCATATCCCTTTTTAAAATTTAAAGATTTTTTGAGTGATTGAACCACATTAAATCCAGACAAATAAAAAGCAGGATAACTTCCAGCTACAAACCCAGTAATCATTAGTACGCTAAAAATTAATACCCAATTAACTGGATTTAAGTAGTCGAAAAAGATTTGAATGTCTAATAAATTATTGAATAGTGGAAGGCTAAATTCGAGTATAATAATGCTAAGTAAAATACTAACTAATGTTAAAATAAAAGACTCTAGCATAAACTGACTAATCAACATCGTTCGAGATGCGCCCAAGGTTTTTTTAACGCCAATTTCTTTGGCTCTTCCCTGTGTACTAGCTGTAGCTAAATTCATAAAGTTGATGCAGGCGGTAAGAAGAATGCCAATAGCTAAACCTATAAATAGCTGCACTTGATTTATTCTTCCTCCACTACTTTTTCCATTTACAAAAGTTCCGTACAGATGCAATTTTATTAGGGGATATAGAAAAACATCCTCTTTTGCAAGTGAAAAATGATTGCCAACAAAGCCCTTTAATTTTAAATTAAATGCTTCCACATTTACATTTTCATTTAATTTCAACAAAGTAAAGTAATTATGGCTACCCCAATTTGGTTCTTTTGGCCAATGATTTAAATTTTCATTTAAAGACCAAGATGTTAAGCTTTCAAAATTATAAGTAACATTTGTAGGAAGGTCTTTTATAATTGCCGTAACTTTTAAATCTGTTTGGTTTTCGAAACGGACTTTTTGATTAATCACATCTGTTTTCCCAAACATTCGCTTAGCTGCTGTTTCGGTTAGCACAATTGAATTTGGATCATTTAAAGCTTTAGCGGGATTACCATAAATAAAATCATAATCAAATAATTTTAAAAAATCAGGATCTGTATATCTATTGTTGAGTTTCAAGCTCTGTTCGCCGCTAACCACTAATCGTTTATAAACATCCGTTACTCTACTGCCGAATTGCACTTCAGGAAACTCTTCTTTAAGTGCAGTTAACATCACATTTTGTGATTGATCAATTGTTCTAATCACATTACCATGCTCATTGTTTAGGTTAATCATAGCTTGATAAATATGAGGGGAATTTTTAAACTGCCGGTCATAACCCCACTCGTAAGTTGCATACAACATCAGTAGCAAACAAGAAGTTAAACCAAGTGCCAATCCGCCAATATTAATAGC
>JACMOW010000229.1 GCA_014377775.1 Pedobacter sp.
AATTCTGAAGACTGCTCGATGTTTAGCATTCAAAGAGGAAGAAGGCATGGAAAAAGCCTTCAAAAATTTACAAGAAAAAGAGATAGATGGGTTAATTGTTATTGGTGGCGACGGTACATTTACGGGTGCACAGCGATTTGGCAAAAAATTTGGCGTAAACGTAATCGGTATTCCAGGTACAATAGATAATGATTTATACGGATCTGATTTTACACTCGGTTACGATACGGCGGTAAATACCATTATAGAGGCCATCGATAAAATTAGAGATACGGCAGACTCCCACGATCGATTATTCTTTATTGAAGTAATGGGTAGAGATTCGGGCTGTATTGCGCTAAGAAGTGCAATTGCCAGCGGGGCTGAAGCTGTTTTATTGCCTGAGAAAGAGACTTCGTTAAAAGAATTAATTACAAAATTAAAATCTGGCGTTTCCACCAAAAAATCGTCGAGTATTGTAATTGTATCCGAAGGTAATAAATATGGTGGCGCTTATGATATTGCTAAAGCTGTTAAACGAAAGTTTACCTATTACGATACCAAAGTTACCATTTTAGGACATTTGCAGCGTGGCGGTAGCCCTAGTGGTTTCGACCGTATTTTGGGAAGCCGACTGGGTTTTGCAGCCGTAAATGAAATGATAAAAGGCGCAACCATGCAAATGGTTGGTTTACGCGGAAATGAGATTAAATTAACTAGCTTAGATGAGGCTTTACATAAACATAGTTACAAATTGGAAGCCGATTTATTAGAAATGACTACAGTATTATCTATATGATCGCGGTTGTTTACAGCGGCTCTAAAAGTGCTTTCTGGAAGATTGCAAACAATGGAAAAACCATTGCCGAATGTACTATGCCTGGTATAAATCCTTGTTTTAACGAACCCAAACATATTCTTTACTTATTGAGTAAAAATATCGCTTTAATTAATTATGCAGAGCAGATTAAGCGCATTTATGTTTTTGCCGCAGGAGCATCAGCCCCAAGTAAGCAAAAAGAATTGGCAGATACGCTAAATGTATTTTTTAAAAACAGTAAAATTACAGTAAAAGACGACCTTTATGGGGCTTCCATTGCTGCATGTTATAACCAAACAGGCATTGTTGGCATTTTGGGAAGTGGGTCTAATTGCGCTTATTACGACGGCAAAAACCCTGAACAAAATAACTATGGCTTAGGCTTTATTTTGGGAGATGAGGGTTCTGCAAATTATTTAGGTAAAATTTTACTGAAAAAATATCTTGAAAATAAATTGCCAGAGGATTTAAAGTTAAAGTTTGAAGAAAAACACAATGTGGATCGCGTGAATGTTTTAGAAAGAGTGTACAAAAAACCAGGTGTTCAACAGTATTTAAGTTCATTCTTAGATTTTTATATTGAAAACAGAACACATAAATATATTGTTCAATTAATAGATCAAGCTTTTGAATGTTATTTTAAAATTTACCTAATGCCCACCATCGCTAAACACCCAAATGAAGAAATTCATTTTGTAGGCACTGTTGCTGGTAACTTTCAAGACCGATTGCGCACCATTGCACAAAAACACGACATTAATATTATTTCAATCATAAAAGAACCCATCTATAATTTACTAAATTATTATTCAAATTAAATAAAATGACTAAAGTAGGAATAAACGGATTTGGCCGCATTGGCAGACTAGTTTTTAGAGCTGCCTTAAAAAGAGGCCTTGATATTGTTGCCATCAACGATTTAATTGAGCCAGATTATATGGCTTATATGTTAAAATACGATACTACGCATGGCCGTTTCGACGGTACCATTGAGGTAAAAGACGGACAATTGGTAGTGAATGGAAAAACCATTCGCATTACTGCAGAGCGCGACCCTGCAAACTTAAAATGGGGCGAAGTTGGAGTTGATATCGTAATCGAATCAACAGGTTTATTTTTAACCCGTGCTGATGCTGAGAAACACATCGCTGCTGGCGCTAAAAAAGTAGTTTTCTCTGCTCCTGC
>JACMOW010000230.1 GCA_014377775.1 Pedobacter sp.
CATTCATCCAGATTTAAGCGCCATCCAAATGGAAGAACAATTTAAATCATTAGCCGAAGCTAAAGGATTTAAACCAGGTGAGTTAATGCTTCCTTTTCGAATAATGCTTGTGGGCGGCAAGTTTGGCCCAGGTGTTTTTGACATTGCTGTACTGCTTGGTGCAAGTGAAACACAAAGCAGGATAAAAAAGGCAATAGAGGTTTTTAATTAACACATTAATTTTTCCCACAAAAAAACTAAATTGCATCAAGAATTGTTCATCATTTTTAACTAAAAAACTAAACTATGCAGTGGTTCGGAAAAGGCAGTAATAATGTGGAAGATGGGAGAGGTAGCGGCGGCGGCCGTGTTGCTTTAGGAGGTGGTGTAGGCATTATTATTGTTATATTAGGTCTTATCTTTGGGCAAGATTTAACTGGCTTAGTTGGCCAAATGCCCGCTATAGAACAAGGCGAGGTAAAAAATGGTATCCCTGCTCGCGATGCACAAGCTCAATTCGTATCTGGTGTACTCGAATCAACAGAGCAGGTGTGGGAAGCAGAGTTTACAGCAATGGGCATGCGGTATGAGCAACCCAAGCTGAGATTATTTACAACGGCAGTACAATCTGCCTGTGGAAATGCGAGTGCTGCTGTTGGCCCATTCTATTGCCCTGGTGATTATAAAATTTATATTGACCTTTCCTTTTACGACGAATTAAAAAACCGCTTCAATGCAGCCGGCGATTTTGCGCAAGCCTATGTAATTGCACATGAAGTTGGGCATCATGTTCAAAATTTATTGGGCACAACCACAAAAATGGAGGAGGCTAGACGAAATTTAAGCCAAACCGAATACAATCGCCTTTCTGTGAAATTGGAGCTTCAAGCCGATTTTTATGCAGGTTTTTGGGCCAGTAAAGCACAAAATTTAAAAGATTTTAGATTAGAAGCAGGCGATATTGCGGAAGCCCTGAATGCTGCCAACGCCATTGGCGATGATCAATTACAGAAGCAGACTCAAAGTGATGTTATGCCCGATTCCTTTACACATGGCACATCAGCACAGAGAATGTACTGGTTTAAAAAGGGTTTTGAGACTGGCGACTTCAAGCAAGGAGATACTTTTAATTAAAATCTTAAAATTATTAAAACAATTATGCTTAGTTGATTGTTATTAGTTCTTATAGGGTTAAATTTATACCAATTCCTCGTATGCTTAACTATTTTTGAGAATGATCCTTATTGTTGACGACACTCCCGAGAACCTGATCTCATTAAAAAAGGTGCTAGAAAAAAACAATTTCGAGGTAGATACTGCGTCCTCAGGAGAAGAAGCCTTAAAAAAAGTATTAAAAAACGCTTATGTTTTAATTATACTCGACGTTCAGATGCCTGGCATGGATGGTTTTGAGGTTGCTGAAGCGATTTCGGGGTACAGCAAAGCAAAAGAAACTGCAATTATTTTTCTTTCGGCCGCAAATACAGAACTCAAGTTTATTGCAAAAGGTTATTCCTCTGGCGGTTTAGATTACATCACCAAACCAGTGGAGATGAACATTCTTTTATTAAAAGTTAAAACCTTTTACCACATTTATGAGCAAAGTAGGAAACTCAAAGAAATGCAAGACTCGTTACTGGCCGAAATCGAATTCCGGAAAGAAGCCGAACGAAAAAAAGACGAATTTATCAGCATTGCTAGTCATGAACTCAAAACGCCCCTTACCAGTGTAAAAGGATATATACAACTTCTAGAAAGAAGCATCCAAAAAGGTGATAACGAAACTGTAAGAAAGCATTTGGCAAAAGCTCAGGCACAATTAGATAAACTAAATAGCCTTATTGCCGATTTACTTGATATTTCGAAGATTGAAAGTGGAAAATTAAAGTTTAATAAACAAAATTTTACTGTAGACACGCTGTTAGATAACGTGATAGAAATTATGAATCAATCTAACCCCAGCTTTAAAATTATAAGGAAGGGTAAGGCAGATTGTGAGATTTTTGCCGATGAAATGCGAATAGAGCAAGTTATTGTTAATTTTTTAACCAACGCCATAAAATATTCTCCTGGAACCACTGAAATAGTAATCACTGTTCACTTAAAAAATGAAAAATTATACGTTGCCGTTAAAGATTTGGGGATTGGCATGTTGCCCGAGCAATTAGAACACGTATTCGAGAAATTTTACAGAGTTGAAGAAACTTCCCAGCGTTTTCAAGGATTAGGGATAGGCCTGTACATTTCTTCAGAAATTATTAAAAGACATGGTGGCGAAATTGGGGTAAATAGCACCTACGGACAAGGTTCTGAATTTTATTTCATCACGCCAATTAACTTACAAACAGAAGAATAAAAATGAAATTATCTTTAAAAACGAACCTTCGCCTCGGCCTAGGTTTATCCTTAATTTTATTAATCCTTAGTTCGCTTGCTTCTTATATCAGCATTAGCAATTTAATTAAAAATGCCGTCTTAGTTGCCCACAGCAATGATGTAATGAGCAATTTAGACAATACCATCTCCTTTTTAAAAGATGCAGAAACCGGACAAAGAGGCTACCTTTTAACGGGAAATAAAGTTTTTTTGGAACCCTATACCGGTGCTAAAGAAAGAACGATTGATTCATATACCAAAATAAAAAATGAAACTACTGATAATGCGTACCAGCAAAAGAAAGTTGATGAGCTGAAAAAAATTCTCGATACACGGCTAAACATCATAGAGAAAACAATTAAGGTTAAAGAAAATGGGGCAGTTGTTTCTGAGGGTTATTTGTTAGAGGGAAAACGCTATATGGATAGGGTAAGGGTAATCATTAAAGAAATGCAAGCCGAAGAAAAAAGATTGCTTACCATGCGCACAGCCAACATGAATACCTTTGCCGGATTTACACCGTTGCTTATTGTTCTTGCCGCAGTATTGTCTTTACTCATTACCATTTTCTTCTATGTAAAGGTTTCTACGGATTTTAACAAGCGCGTTTCACTTCAACAAAAATTAAAAGAACTAAATTCAGAAACGACGAAACGAATTCAGTTAATCGATAATATAGCGAGTCAAATTTCGAAAGGCAATTATAACGCTAGGCTAGAAGATGCGTCTAAAGATAGTTTGGGTAGTTTATCAGGTTCCTTAAATGCAATGGCCGAATCATTGCACTACTCTTTTGGGTTATTGGAAGACAAAGAATGGCTGCAAACGAGAATTGCAAAATTAAACGACAGCATGGTTGGTGAAAAAGATGTGCCCACTTTGGCCAACGACCTACTTGCTTTACTTGTTGCGCACACGAACAGCCAAGTAGCTGCATTGTATATATTAGGGGATGATAAATGCCTTCATTTAACAGGTGGGTACGCCCTTAACAACCGTGCTCAGGTGACTGCCATTGCTTTAGGGGAAGGATTAATTGGACAATGCCTCGAATCGCGTGCATTAATTTTACTCGAAGACCTGCCGAATACCGACCTCACTATTAGCTATGCTACTGGCCAAACTAAACCCAAAACCATTGTTGCTTTTCCAATATTACACGATGGACTAATGCTTGGGGTTATCGAACTCGGGACGTTAAACAGTTATCCAGCTCGAAAATTAGAATTCTTAAAAAGCGTTTCTAACAACATCGGAGTAGCCATTCATGTGGCTCAAAACCGTAAAAAATTACAACAACTCTTAGAAGAGACACAAGCACAAGCCGAGGAACTACAGGTGCAACATAGTGAATTAGAAAGTCTAAATGCCGAATTAGAGGCGCAAACACAAATAATACAGGCTTCTGAAGAAGAATTAAGGGTACAGCAAGAAGAATTACTGCAAAGCAATCAAGAACTGGAAGAGCGAAGCAGCTTACTTGAAGAAAAAAATCAAACCATCCAAGAACGAAACATAGAAATACAGCAAAAGGCCGAACAGCTAGAGTTGAGCACGAAGTATAAATCTGAGTTTTTAGCTAATATGTCGCATGAGCTACGAACACCCCTGAATTCTATTTTACTACTCTCTAAATTAATGGCCGATAATGAAGAGTTGGACAAAGAATATACTGAATATGCTGCGGTAATACAGAGTTCGGGACAAGGTTTGTTAAGCTTGATCGACGAAATTTTAGACCTTTCGAAAATCGAATCAGGTAAAATGAAGCTAGAGATTGAAGAAATAAATATTAAGGAAGTTGCTACTGATCTACATTCATTGTTTAATCCTATTGCAAAAGATAAAAAACTAGAATTCGACATTTCGTTTGACGAAGATTTACCAATCAATCTGGAAACCGATAAGATGCGTTTAGAGCAAATCTTAAAAAATTTATTAGCGAATGCATTTAAATTTACTTCAAAAGGAAGAGTAAGTTTAAACTTCTCTACAGATTTTACCCATAAAACAATAATATTTAGGGTAATAGATACTGGTATTGGTATTGCATCAGGTAAATTGAATTTAGTTTTTCAGGCTTTTCAACAGGCCGACGGCTCTACACGCCGTAAATATGGCGGTACTGGTTTAGGTTTATCCATTAGTAAGGAGTTGGCAAAGTTACTCGGGGGCGATATAAAATTAACCAGTGCAGAAGGCGTTGGTAGTGAATTTAAGCTAACCATCCCAATAAATTATGCAGATAATACTGCATTTTTAGAAGAGCAAAAAAGTCAAAATGAGCCAGAAGAACAACAACGTTTAAACGAAATAGCAAAAGCCCTTAACGAGCGGTTTACTGTAAACCATATCCCAGCTGATATTGAAGATGATCGGAATAATATTTTACCCGATGATAAAGTCATTTTAATTATTGAGGATGACACCTCTTTTGCCAAAATTCTATTGAATTTTACACGCAAGAGAAATTATAAAGGGATCGTAGCGGTACGGGGTGATGTGGGAATAGAATTGGCTAATTTATATCATCCAACAGCCATTTTATTAGATATACAGTTGCCCATAAAAGATGGGTGGCAGGTAATGGAAGAGTTAAAATCTAACCCAAAAACTAAACCCATCCCAGTTCATATCATGTCGTCATTATCAGTAAAAAGGGAAAGTTTACTAAAAGGTGCCGTCGATTTTATCAATAAACCTGTGGCAATAACACACATGAAACAGATTTTTGAGAAACTAGAGGATGCATTAAGTAGACACCCTAAAAAGGTATTGATTGTTGAAGAAAATGAGCAACATGCCAAAGCATTGCGCTACTTTTTGAGTAATGCTAACATACATACACTAGTGGTAAGTAATGTGAACGAAAGTATTGAAGCCTTAAAACTTAAAGAAGTAGATTGTGTAATACTTGACATGGGCGTTCCAGATAAAGGTGCATATGAAACATTAGAAACCATTAAAAAAACCACTGGCTTAGAAAATTTACCCATTATTGTATTTACAGGGAAAAGTTTATCTAAGGGCGAAGAAAGTAGGATTAAGCAATATGCCGACTCAATTGTAATAAAAACTGCACATTCGTACCAGCGAATTTTAGATGAGGCTGGTCTGTTCTTACACTTAGTGGAAGAAAAAGGCAAGAAGGAACATTCTTCCTTAGTAGATTTAGGCGGGTTACATCAAGTATTGAAAGATAAAACGGTACTCATTGCAGATGATGATGTAAGAAATATATTTTCGCTTACCAAAGCTTTAGAGCAGCACAACATGAATGTATTTTCCGCTACCGATGGTAAAGAAGCCTTACTTATACTAGAAGACAACCCAAAAATTGATGTGGTATTAATGGATATGATGATGCCTGAAATGGATGGCTATGAAACCACCCGAACGATACGAGAAATGAACCGTTATAAACAATTGCCAATCTTAGCTGTTACTGCTAAAGCAATGATGGGCGACCGGGAAAAATGCATTGCCTCAGGTGCTTCAGATTATATCTCAAAACCAGTAGATATAGACCAATTAATTTCTTTGCTGCGCGTGTGGCTATACGATAGTGTTTAAAATTTATGGACATTAAGACAAAGAAAATATTAATAATAGACGACGACAATAGGAATATATTTGCCTTAACAGCAGTTTTGAAAGCAAAAAAATATATCTGCTTATCAGCCAGTAGCGCAAGAAGCGGCTTTAACCTAATTGAAAACGACACCAACATTGCCATTGTGCTTATGGATATGATGATGCCAGATATGGATGGTTATGAGGCCATAGCCAAAATGAAAGATATCCCGAAATTAAAAGATATTCCAGTAATTGCGGTTACTGCGCAAGCCATGGTGGGCGATAAAGAAAGATGTTTAGCTGCAGGAGCTGTAGGTTACGTTTCAAAGCCCATTAATATTGATGAGCTAGTTAATCAAATTAATAAGCATTTATAACATGCCGCATCCAAATGCCATAAACGATGAGCAAGTTGAGCTGTTGCTTGTAGATGTATTGGAACAATACGGCTATGATTTTACTGGCTATGCTAGAGCATCTTTAAAACGTAGAATATTAAGGCTATTTACGCTCGATAAACAGGTGAGTTTTGCAGAGTTTAGGTATAACATTGGGAAAGATGGCAGCTATTTTAAACGTTTTGTAGAGCAGATAACGGTTAACGTTACAGAAATGTTTCGTGATCCTACATTTTACAAAACTTTACGAAATACCATATTGCCCCAACTTGGAACCTATCCATTTATTCGCATTTGGGTAGCGGGATGTGCTACCGGAGAGGAAGCATATTCTATGTCCATTTTACTAAAGGAGCTTAATTTATTGAATAAATCATTAATCTATGCAACAGACATTAATCCAGTTGTATTAGAGAAAGCCGCTCAAGCCATGTTTCCATTGAGTCAGATGAAGCAATATTCCGAAAATTATATCGCATCGGGTGGCACAAAAGATTTCTCTTCTTATTACAGCGCCAACTATTCTTTGGCTAAATTTGATGAAGAACTAAAGGCCAAAATTATTTTTTCGACACATAATTTAGTTTCTGACCATTCATTTAACGAATTTCAGCTAATTTTATGCCGGAATGTGTTGATTTATTTTGATAGAG
>JACMOW010000231.1 GCA_014377775.1 Pedobacter sp.
CGAGAAAATTACCTGTGGGTTAAAACGCAATCAAAAAAAGCAATTCAAGAGAAATAAGAAAGAATACGATAAATTAGCCCATCATATTGGTCTTTTCCCTTTGGTGATGATTTCTCCATACGATGTAAACATTATTATGGATGGTAGTGAAGAGCGCCGACGTTTTATCGATAATGTGATTTCACAAACCGATGCCAATTATCTAGATGAGCTAATTATTTATAATAAACACCTTTTAAATCGTAATGCACTTTTAAAACAGATTGCTTTAACAAGGAAACTAGATGTTTCGCTGTTAGAAATTTTAAATGCTCAACTCGTAAATTCCGGTGATAAAATTTTCTTAAAGCGCAAGCAGTTCATGTCAGATTTTATTCTGCTATTTAATAGGTATTACAGCATCATTGCAAATGATGCCGAAATAGTGGCTTTAACCTATCAATCTCAATTAAATGAGCAAAATTTTGAGGAGTTGTTAACTAAATCAATTGAACGTGATCGAATACTAGAAAGAACGACAACAGGTATTCATAAAGACGATCTGCTTTTTACGTTAGGCGAGATGCCTCTAAAACGTTTTGGATCTCAAGGTCAGCAGAAATCGTTTTTGATTGCGCTAAAACTGGCTCAATATGCTTATTTACAAAAATTTAAAGGATTTAAACCTATATTGTTGCTTGATGATATTTTCGATAAATTAGACGATCTTAGAGTTCATAAATTGATGGAAATGGTTTCGCACCACGATTTTGGACAAATTTTCATCACCGATACCGGAAAAATTAGAGTTTTATCTATTTTTAATGCGATTAAAGTTGACGTAACTTTGTTTGAAGTGGAAAATGGAATAATTAAAGATGCGTAAACCAAATGACATCAGTTTAAAAGACGCCATCACTAAGATGTTATCCGTTTATCGCTTACGTGGAAAATACGATGAAACTGGAGTGGTAGCGCACTGGCCTGAATTAATGGGTACAGCTATCGCGAACCGAACTACGCAAATTTATATTAGCCAAAAAAAGCTTTTTGTTAGGATAGAGTCTTCGGTTATCAAGAATGAGCTCCTTATGGTACGAACTGGAATTATTCAAAAATTGAATGAAAGAGCTGGTTCGGAAGTAATTACGGAGATAGTTTTTTTGTAAAATAAATTAACGTCGTCCACCAAAAACCTTCGAAACCAGCCAAATAACCAAGGCGATAACCACAACAATCATAATAACACCAGTCCATACACCGGCTTTAAAAATACCTTCAACTAATTCACAGCTGCTTAATACGGTACAAAAAAGAGCGATTAGGGATAACGGGATGTACTTTTTCATAATGATTTAGGGTTGATTTTTTTAAGAACAAACCTAAATCGTTATTGTTTTGCTTCGTTTATTTTATTGTTCTCCGCCGACTTTAATCAGCTCTATTTCGAAAATTAGTGTGCTAAAAGGGGTAATGTCTCCTGCTGATCTACCACCATACGCCAAATTGTAAGGGATAAAAAATCTAAATTTGGCACCTTCTTGCATTAATTGTACGCCTTCTGTCCACCCAGAAATTACCTGATTTAAACCAAATGTAGCAGGCTCTCCGCGTTTGTATGAGCTATCGAATTCGAAACCGTTTAATAAAGTTCCTTTATAGTTAACCGTCACCTTATCGCTAGCTACTGGTTTGGCGCCAGTTCCTGGTGTAATTATCTCATATTGCAAACCGCTCGCTGTTGTTTTAATTCCGACTTTAGTTTTATTTTGTGCTAAGAATGCTTCTCCTTCTTTAATTGTTGGCATAAATTTTTGTTTTTCTATTTCTTCATTCTTCTTTGTCATTTCCTCCCTTTGTGCACTAAAGCTTTCAAAAAGGTTTTGAATTGCCTCTTGGCATTGTTGTGGCGTTAAGGTTGTGTTAGCTCCAGCAAGAACATCTTTCATCCCTTTGTTTAAAAGCTCAAAGTTTAGTGTTTTTAAGCCGCCAGATTTAAAGCTAGTGGCCACATTTACACCTAGTGCATAACTTGCCGAATCGAGATTACCTTTGAAGATTGGTTTAGCTATCGATGTTATAACACTTTTTGAAGCCGTACTCTTTTTTTTTATACTCGTTATTGCAGGCTTTTTAACAAGCGTTGTATTTTTAACTTGGCTTTGGGCATTTGCTGAAAATCCGATAAGGACGATTAAAGCTGCGGCATATAATTTTTTCATTAAAATCGTTCTGTTGAGGTAAAGAAAAAGTTACCTTCAATTTGTGCGTTTTCGTCAGAGTCGGATCCATGAACAGCGTTAGCGTCGATAGATTTTGCATATTTCTGACGGATGGTGCCTTCTGCAGCTTCTGCTGGATTAGTAGCGCCAATTAAAGTTCTAAAATCTTCAATGGCGTTATCTTTTTCTAAAATAGCCGCTACGATTGGTCCGGAAGACATAAAGCTAACTAAATCTCCGTAAAAAGGACGTGCTTTGTGAACAGCGTAAAAATCGCCAGCGCTTTCTGCAGTAAGTTTCGTGTATTTTAACGCAATGATTTTAAATCCTGCATTTGTAATGTCATTAATAATCGCACCAATGTGGCCATTTGCAACTGCATCTGGCTTAATCATGGTAAATGTTCTATTTGTACTCATCTTATTTATTTCAGTTTTTTTTGCAAAAATACACTTTAAATAATTAAAATTATAGCAAAGCTACCAATTAAAGCTAAAATCATTAGCTTTGTATGCTAAAATTATGGTATCCTTAAGCGAATTAAAAACAATACTGGCTACGCCACAAAAGATTGTGATCACGACGCATCATAAGCCAGATGGTGATGCCATGGGTTCTTCTTTGGGTTTATATGCCTATTTAATTCAAAGGGGTCATCATGTTACTGTGATTACGCCAACCGATTATCCTGATTTTTTACATTGGCTACCTAATAATTCGGATGTTGTAATATTTACAGAAGCCGCAGAGAAATCGCTTCAATTGGTTAAAGATGCAGCGGTTATTTTTTGTTTGGATTTTAATACCTTAAGTAGAATTAATCAGCTTGGGGAACATATTCGTGCCACGGATGCGATAAAAGTGATGATTGACCATCACCTAGAACCTGAAGATTTTGATGATTTTAGGCATTGGAATATTAACGCTTGTGCAGCAGCGCAGTTGGTGTACGATTTTATTGTAAATGAACTTAATGATGTTGCATTGATTAATAAGGATGTAGCAACGTGTTTGTATACAGGGATTATGACCGATTCGGGGTCTTTCCGATTTCCTTCTGCAACGGCAGTGGTGTATCGAATTGCAGCAGATTTGATTGATTTAGGTGCCGAACATTGGCGTATTCATCAGTTGGTATATGATAATGCTTCAGAAAATAGGTTGCGTTTTTTAGGCCATTGCTTATCCAATAAATTAGAAATTTTAAGAGAGTTTAATACCGCAATTATTTCAGTTGATGCAAAAGAGCTAAAAAATTATGATATTGCAACTGGAGATACCGAAGGGATCGTAAATTATGCGCTCTCTATAAATGGTATAAAATTGGCAGCATTTATTATTGAAAGAACTGATAAAGTTAAATTATCTTTGCGTTCAACTGGTGATTTTCCGGCAAACGAAATATGTAAGAAATATTTTGAAGGCGGTGGACATAGAAATGCTGCAGGTGGAGTATCTGAGCAAAATTTAACACAAACTATCGATACATTTAAATCGATATTACCAGAGTATAAAACGCAATTATTGCAATAAAATAAATAGATAAAAACAATAAAACAAATAGAGAAATAATGAAACCATCATCAGAAACAATTAAATTAAATGATAAGCTGATGATAGCTTCATAACAATTAAAAAACAAATAGAAAAATAATGAAAAAAAGTTTAGTAATTCTTTTCGCAGCATCGATAGCTTTAGCTGCTTGTAACAAAGAACAAAAAGGCAAAGGCGGATTGTTGTATACCGTGCACAAGGATGCTGGTAATGCAAAAATTAAAGAAGGTGATTTTATCAAAATAGACTTTATCCACACAAATGATAAGGACTCTATCCTTGAAGCAACCTATGATAATGAACAATCAAGAATCTTCCCTGTAGGTAAGAAAGCCTATGCTGGAGATATGAACGATGTATTAACGCTTTTTGGAGAAGGGGATAGCGTTACGTTTAAGTTGAATATTGATACCATGGTGTTTTATAACAAACAGCCTCGTCCTGAGCAATATAAGAATCAAAAGTACTTAAACTATACGGTTAAAATTCAAAAAGTTGTTGGTAAAAAGCCAAATGAAGCAGACTCGGTTTATCAAAAAAGAGCAAATGCGTTTTATACGGCTGATTATAAAGCTAGTTTAGACAAAAAGAAAACTAGTGAAGGTGCTAAAATGAAAAAATATGTAGAAGATAACAAACTGAAAGTTACAACTACCGCAAGTGGTTTACAATATGTAATTACTGAACCAGGTACAGGGCCTAAGCCTGTTTGGGGCGATACCGCAATGGTGGATTATACGGGTCAGTTAACGCACAAAAAAACAAGTGGAAAACTAAACGTATTTGATACCAGCGTTGAGAAAATAGCGAAAGAGAATATGACACCTAACCCAATGAAACAATTTGGCCCAACGCCAATTCCATTATCAGAAGGGATTGCTAAAGGTTTTGTAGAGGCTTTGCAATTGATTGCTAAAGGGGGTAAAATTACGGTGATTATGCCATCAAAATTGGGTTATGGCGAACAAGGTGGTGGCCCAATTGGCCCATACAGCCCACTGGTTTTTGATATTGAAATTAAAGATATCAAAAAAGGTATGTTAGCTCCGCCTCCTGCAGGTGCATTTCCTGCTCCGATAGTGAAAAAATAAAAATAATTCTATCAATAGAAGCCCTCGTTTAATTTCGGGGGCTTTTTTGATTCAAATGCGTAACAATCGTAAATTGATGAAAAATTTCAACAGAAATAGATTTATATTTATTTCTGTTGATTTAAAATCACCAGTAACTAATAGCGTATGAAATTAAAACTTACATCCCAATTTGTGCTAACTTTTTTGGCATTAACATTCTTAATGCACGAGGCACATGAAATTGTGCATACTTCTATTGGGCGACTTATTTGTGGGTGTTGGGGAATGAAGAGATTTTAATGTTTGGCAGCTTTGTGAAGGCTGTTCCGAAAAAAATCCAGTTTCTGTTATTTCAACTTTTGCTGGCCCAATCTTTACCTTCATAATGATTTGGGCAGGTACAATTTTAATAGGACAAGAAAAAACAGATAGACAAAAGGCAATGGGATTTTCTTTGATTTTTGCCAATATACCATTTGCAAGAATATTAACTGCTTCATTTGGTGGTGGAGATGAGGTTTGGGGCTTAAACCTATTGTTGAAAAATCATCCTTTGGCTTGGACAATCGGATTGCTATCGATTCTTCTTATCACTATAATCCCACTGTATAAGGCATGCAAATTGATTGAGAACAAAAGAAAGATTGGTTGGTTTTTATTGTTTTTTATGTTGCCAACTTTTATTGACTTATTGCTAATTCTTGGCGTTATGAATACATTATTGGAGAAAGGAATTTTAAGTGACTACTGGATTTTAGGCTCACCAATACTAGTTACTGTTTGGACTATTTTTGTTGCAGGGTTGTTTTTATGCACTAAAAATAATATCTATAAGCTCAATTACAAATAAACTTAACATTATTAGGCTACCATTCTTATTTTTCATGTCGGGTCTAAACCCAACAAATGATATATTATTAACGAAATACCCATAAATAACCTATTTTTAGAAGTTCCCAATTTAACTTTGAGGCTACTTTAATCGTATTTGTTAAAGAATGAATACCTTTGTATATGCTTTTAACTGATACTCATACCCATCTTTATTACGAAACGAATGTAGAGAATCAAGCGCGATTAATGGAACGGTGCTTAGCAAATCAAATTAACCGTCTATTTTTGCCGAATGTAGATGCTAAATCCATTGAAATGATCGATAATTTGGTGAAAAGATATCCAGAAAATTGTTTTGCAATGGCTGGTTTGCATCCCTGTGATGTGAAAGAAGATTATATGAGTCAATTATTGACCATTTATGACAGTATAGCTGGCAGAAAAATTTATGCCATTGGCGAAATCGGTATTGATTTATATTGGGATAAAACTACGTTACAAATTCAGCAAGACGCATTTAAACAACAGATCGCTTGGGCAAAAGAATTGGGCTTACCAATTATAATCCACTGCCGTGAAGCTTTTGATGAAGTTTTTGAAGTTCTAGATTCGGAAAGAGATGAAAATTTGCGAGGGATTTTTCATTGTTTTACAGGTAGTTTAGTACAAGCAAAAAGAGCAATTGCCCTAAATTTTTATTTAGGTATTGGCGGAGTAGTCACTTATAAAAAAGCAGGTCTTGATTTAGTTTTATCAGAAGTTCCGATTGAAAATATTGTTTTGGAAACAGATTCTCCTTACTTGGCACCCGTTCCCTTTCGTGGCAAGCCAAATGAGAGCAGTTATCTTATTCTTATTGCGCAAAAAATTGCTGAAATTTATCGGGTGAGTTTGGAAGAAGTTGCAGCTGTAACTACGGAGAACTCGAGGAAAGTATTTGGGGTTTAACATATGACAAAAATTTTAATAATTTATACAGGCGGCACCATCGGTATGGTAAATGATGCCAAAACGGGGACTTTAATTCCTTTTGATTTTGCACAGATCAAGGAAAATGTGCCCGAATTGGCACGTTTAGATTATCAATTATCCATTCATTCTTTTAACCCCATTTTAGATTCCTCGAATATGGATCCCCAAGTGTGGGCAGAACTTGCAAAGTTAATTGAAGCTAAATACAATGATTTTGATGGTTTTGTAATTTTGCACGGCTCTGATACCATGTCATTTACCGCTTCGGCGCTGAGCTTTATGTTAAAAAATTTAGCCAAGCCTGTTGTTTTAACAGGTTCTCAATTGCCAATTGGCGAGATTAGAACCGATGCCAAAGAGAACTTAATTACAGCCTTAGAAATTGCTGCAACTAAGCATGGTGATAAGGCCATGGTTCCCGAAGTTTGTATTTATTTTGATTATCAATTGTTTAGAGGCAATCGCTCCATTAAGTATAATTCAGAAAAATTTGAAGCATTTCAATCGCCAAACTACCCCATTTTAGCCGAGGCAGGTGTAAATTTATCATTCTATCATAATTATATCTTACCCTATCCAGCCGGTGAATTTAAGATATACACTCATTTAAATCCCAATATTGGCGTGTTAAAAATGTATCCAGGCATTACCGAATTAGCCGTTAAGGCCATTACCGAATCTGATGTGGATGCTATAATTTTAGAAGCTTTTGGCTCGGGAAATACAACTACTGCAACATGGTTTATTAACTGTTTAGAGAAAGCCATTGCACGTGATAAAATAATTATAGATATCTCCCAATGTAAAGGCGGATCGGTTCAGCTGGGCGTTTACGAAACCAGTAGGAAGCTGCAGGAAATGGGAATTGTAAGTGGTTATGACATGACTTTTGAAGCAACAGTAACGAAGTTAATGTTCTTGATGGGACAAAATTTACCATCTGCCGAAGTTAAACGTTTAATGGAAGTTTCGATTGCAGGAGAGTTAACGCGTTAAGTAAAACTTCTGCAATTATGATGAAGGTCATATCATTAATACAGTATTAACCCTTATTTTTGTGGAAGGAAATGGTCTTAAATCTCATACTCAAATCTAAATGAAGATAGAACAAATATACACAGGATGCTTAGCAGAAGCGGCTTATTACATCGAAAGCAATGGAGAAGCGGCAATTATTGATCCACTTCGTGAAGTAACGCCTTATTTAAACAAGGCTGAGCAAAATGGAGCAACCATTAAGTATATTTTTGAAACCCATTTTCATGCCGATTTTGTTTCAGGTCACATTGATTTAGCAGAGAAATCTGGAGCCACAATTATTTACGGACCAACAGCCAAAACAGATTTTAAATCGCACATCGCTAGAGATGGAGAACAGTTTAAAATTGGACAACTAACGATTACCACGCTGCACACCCCCGGTCATACCTTAGAATCTACCACCTATTTATTAACTGATGAAGATGGAAGGGACTATTGTATTTTTACGGGAGATACCCTTTTTATTGGCGATGTAGGAAGGCCAGATTTAGCCCAAAATGGCGATTTAACCGTGGATGATTTGGCAGGTTTGTTATACGATTCACTAACTGCCAAGATCAAACCCCTAGCAGATGATGTGATTGTTTATCCAGCTCACGGCGCAGGTTCTGCCTGTGGAAAAAGTATGAGTAAGGAAACTTCCGATACTTTAGGTCATCAAAAACAAGTTAATTATGCTTTAAGAGCAAGTTCAAAGGAACAATTTATTAAAGAAGTAACAGATGGGATTTTACCACCACCCCAATACTTTGCCAAAAATGTAGCCATGAATAAAGGTGGCTATGAAAGTATAGATGATGTTTATAAAAAGGGCTTAATTGCACTAGATCCACAAGCATTTGAAAATATTGCCAATCAAACAGGCGCTTTGGTACTCGATACCCGTGATCCCCAGGTTTTTGCAAAGGCGTTTATTCCAAACTCGATTAATATCGGTTTAAACGGTCAATTTGCTCCTTGGGTTGGCGCATTAATTACCGATTTAAAGCAAGAAATTTTATTAATTACCGATGCAGGCAAAGAAGAAGAAGCCATTACCCGTTTAGCTCGAGTGGGTTACGACAATACAATTGGCTATCTAAAGGGCGGTATTGCTGCTTGGGAAGCCTCATGTAAAGAGATCGATAGTGTTAGCTCCATTTCTGCTGCTCAGTTCGAAGCTGCTGTGATAGCTGTTGATCATCTTAATGCCTTAGATGTGCGTAAGCCAGGAGAATATGAAACCGAGCATTTGGAAAATACATTAACTCGTCCGTTAGATTATATTAACGAGTGGACGAGGGCATTAAATCCTCAAGAAACATATTATATCCACTGTGCTGGTGGTTATCGTTCTATGATTGCGGCATCTATCTTAAAATCACGCGGTTTTGAAAATATAATTGATGTTGCTGGTGGTTATGAAGCTATAAAGGCAACTGGCTTGAAAAAAACAGATTTCGCTTGTCCCAGTAAAGCTTTATGATCCTTATCTGATGAGGATTTATAACAGCTTCAACCGTTGCGCAATAAACCCATTCATCGCCTGCGCTACTCCTTCAATATCTTTCGAAGTAATGGACGATCCAATCACGTGGTTGCCAGCTTTCGGTAAAGCGATTTTCTGTTTATCCTTAGCTGGTGTGCCCAATTCATCGAACATTTTTAGCATGGCATCTACTCTTACAACTGGATCTTGTTCCATTTTATTCTTATAATAGTAGAGCATCAACACAGGTTGTTTAACTTTTTCGAAAAGAGCGGTAGTCATGCTGCTTTCTAGCATTTCTTCCAGTTGTACCACTGATTCTAATCGGTAATTCGTATACCAAAACTTTTTATAGGCAATACTTTTCCCGTCTACTTTTCTTTCATCACTGCCAGTTACTTTTCTTGCAATTTGCAAACCCCATGGATTATTTAATAGCCATGCTTTACTATCATTGATGGCGATATTTGGCGACATTAATACCAAACTGTTTACTTCAGGATATGCAGCTGCCAATTGTAAAGCTAAACTTCCACCGGTTGAAGTGCCCACTAAAATTACCTTCTTCCCTAATTTTCGACCAATTGCATAGGCTTCCTTACCACTTTCCCATAACCGATCAGCTGTAAAGTACTCCATTGGCGCAACAGTATCCAAACCATGATCGGCCAAACGCGCCAAATACATATTTGCTTTTAACGATTTTGCAAGATGTTGATAAGCTGGATTTCCTTCTTCTTTAGAAGCCGAAAAACCATGTAAATAAACTACCGCATACTCGGTTTGTACCTGTTTTGAACTATCGGCCCATATAATCTCTGCTTCATTACCAGGTTTAACTTTGTATTTACTTTCTTGCAGCGCTACATAATTAGGTAACGCTGTAAGCGCTGGAACTTTTGGAAGCTTGGTTGGATAATTCGGCGTTGCTGGTTTTGGGCCGATAAAGTAAAGCACTATCAAAACGATGATCAATGCTAAAAGTGTTCCTATAAATAATTTCACGTTAATAATTTGATTAAAAATACGCTTTTAATAACTAAGTTTGCAAATACATTTTTTAGCTAAATGCCAGGAATAAATGAGATAAAATTACCTATAGCTGCCGAGATTGAAGCCTTTGAAGCAAAATTTAAAGACTCCATGAAAAGCGACGCTCCTCTACTTAATCGTATTACCCATTATATCGTTAAAAGCAAGGGTAAGCAAATGCGGCCTATGTTTGTATTTTTTGCAGCTAAATTATGTGGTGGTATTATCGAATCAACCCATCGAGGCGCAGCATTGGTTGAACTCTTACATACGGCTACTTTAGTGCATGATGATGTGGTAGATAATGCATACGAAAGAAGAGGTTTTTTTTCTATCAACGCCTTATGGAAAAATAAGATTGCCGTTTTAGTTGGTGATTTTTTATTGGCCAGAGGTTTACTTTTATCGGTAAACAATAATGAATTTGCATTGTTAAAAATTGTAACTGAGGCAGTTCAGCAAATGAGTGAAGGAGAATTGTTGCAAATTGAAAAAGTAAGGCGGATGGATATTAGTGAAACGCTTTATTTTGAGGTTATTAGGCAAAAAACAGCTTCGTTAATAGCTTCCTGCTGTGCTTGTGGTGCTGCTTCGGCAGGTGCCAATGAAGAAACCATCGAAAAAATGCGCTTATTTGGTGAAAAAGTGGGTATTGCTTTTCAAATTAAAGACGATACATTTGACTTTGGCACCGATGACGTTGGCAAACCACTGGGAATTGACATTAAAGAAAAGAAAGTTACGTTGCCGTTAATTTACGCTTTAAATGGGGTTGATAAAACAGAGCGAAAAAGAATCATCAACTTAGTGAAAAATCATCAAGACGATCCAAAAAAAATACAAGAAATCATTGATTTCGTAAATAGCAGAAAAGGCGTACATTATGCCAATCAAAAAATGCTCGAATACCAAAGGGAAGCATTTGACATTCTGCATACATTTGAAGATAATGAAGCCAGAAATGGTCTCGAGCAATTAGTTAGATATACTACTGAACGTAAAAAATAATGGCGAACGAAGTTTTATTTATTTCTGGGTTTTTACTATTTATTGTGCTTATTTTGGCGCTTGACCTAGGTTTGTTCAGTAAAACTGAAAAAATTGTAAGCTTAAAGCAAGCAGGCATCATGAGTTTTATCATGGTTTTACTCGCCTTAGGATTTTACTTTTTACTGATCTTAGAAGGGCAGGAGCTTCATGGAATTAGAGATTTTGCACAATTGCAGAAAGTTGTTGCGGCCAATCAACATCAAATAACACTTATACCAAGTAATTTTGCAGAGAGTTTAAAAATTTATAACCAAAATCTTGGGATCGAATTTTTAACAGGTTATGTAATCGAATATGCACTTTCTGTTGATAATATTTTTGTAATTGTACTAATCTTTTCGGCCTTTGCTGTTCCAGAAAAGTATTATCACCGCGTATTATTCTGGGGGATTTTGGGTGCCATCGTGATGCGCTTCATCTTTATTTTTGCAGGTGCAGCACTCATCAATGAATTCTCTTGGATATTGTATGTTTTTGGCGCCTTCTTAATTTTTACTGGCTTAAAGATGTTCTTTTCTAGGGAAGAAGAGGATGGCATTGATCCAGAGAATCATAAAGTCGTAAAATTTGCCTCTAAATTTTTTTCCATCCATCCCAAATATGAAGGAAAAAATTTCTTTCATCGCCTGGATGGGAAAAGAATGGTAACGCCTTTGTTCCTCGTCTTACTGATTGTAGAATTTACGGATCTCATTTTTGCAGTTGACTCCATACCTGCTATTTTTGCAGTAACTAAGGATGCTTACATTGTGTTTTTCTCAAATATATTTGCTATCATGGGACTACGATCGATGTTCTTTTTATTGGTAAACATTATCCATAAATTTCATTACCTAAAAACAGGACTAGCAGTTTTACTAACGTTTATTGGCGTTAAAATGCTGGCACATGATTACCTAAAAGCTTGGGGATTCACCACAGAACACTCTTTATTAATTATTCTTTTTATTTTAACGGCCAGCATTGTTGCATCGCTGGCTTTCCCAAAAAGGATAAAGCAAAATGTAACTAATCAGTAAAATCTTAAAATCTTGTAATCATCTTCAAAAAAAATCTTAATTTCAACAAAAAAAAACGCAATGAAGAATTTCATTCTCTTGGCACTAGCTTCGCTTTCCCTTACCGCTCACGCTCAGGATTCATTTGGGCCTGCGTTTAAGCAAATTAATAATGAAGTACAAACTTCCGCAAACGCATACGCCAACTTAAGGGATGCATCGGTTACAATCGGACATCGATTAACAGGTTCGCCAAATGGTGCAAAAGCTGAAGAATATGCCTATAATCTTTTAAAATCTTATGGTTTTGATGTAAAATATCAACCTTTTGAGGTAGAAAGTTGGAATAGAAAGACAATTGCAGTTAAAGTAGGTTCTTCTACTACTCAAATGAATTCTGTAAGAGCGGTAACTTTAGCACATTCGCCAGTTGAGTCGAAATTAACAGGCGAAATTATTGATGTTGGAAATGGATTAGATGCAGACTATCAACCGCTGTTGGAGCAAGTTAAGGGGAAAATTGTGTTGATTTATTTAGGCGTATTGCCAGGATCTCCAAATGGAACAGGAACTTTACATCGGTCAGAAAAAACAGCAATAGCTATAAAATATGGTGCAATTGGAGTAATCATCATCAACACTGTTAAAAATGGCGTACTTCTAACCGGAACGGCTTCGGTTACAGGGAAACTAATCCCCATACCTGCGGTTTGTATCGGTTTAGAAAGTGGTATGGAATTAAAAGAAAAGTTAAAAACTATCAAGCAATTCTCAAATATAGAAATGACAAATTTTTCGGGTTTGATTAAAGCTAGGAATGTAATTGCTACGCTTAAGGGAACAGAATTTCCGAATGAGAAAATCGTTGTTGGCGGCCATTTGGATAGCTGGGATTTAGCAACAGGTGCAATTGATAATGGAATTGGATCTTTCGCCGTAATCGATATGGCTAGAACATTTAAAAAGCTAAATCTAAAAACAAAAAGAACAGTAGAATTTATTTTGTTTATGGGAGAGGAGCAAGGCCTTTTAGGCTCTAAAGCGTATGTTGCACAAACCAAAAGGAACAAAACAATAGGTCAAGTTAATTTTATGTTAAACTTTGACATGACCAATGATCCAAAGGGATTTTCGACTTCAAGAGAAGAAATGGAACCTTTATTTACATCGTGGGGCGCTGAAGTAGTAAAGCTCGACACCAACTTCAAAAATTTGTTTTTAGCAGGTGCTAGCTTACATAGCGATCATCAGCCTTTCTTGCTAGAAGGCATCCCAACTGGCGGCGGTGCTGGCGGAAGATTGCCAAACAATTCAGGACCATTTTATCACTCTGATGGGGATACTTTTAAGTTGGTTGATGAACAAGGGTTAAAAAATACCGTACGTTATGGAGCGATGCTTACATACGCACTAGCCAATACAGTTATGATACCAGTTCAAAAACAAACAGAAGAAAAATTAGAAGCGTTTCTAATTTCTCAAGGCCTTAAAGAGCCGCTAAAAATTGCGGGAGAATGGCGATGGAAAGACTAGTTGGATTATGAATTAATATAATTCTCTAGTTGTGAAATGGTCTGTTTTTGATCGGCAATGATAAATTTAACGACATCGCCGATAGAAACCATACCAGAAACTTGTTTCTCATCTACAACTGGTAAATGCCTGATGTGCTTATCTGTCATGATTTGCATGCATAAATCGATGCTATCAGTTGAGCTTACAGTAATTGGATCAGTCGTCATGGCCTCACTAATCGGTGTATCTTTTGATGCTTTTCCTTGTAAAACAATTTTGCGTGCATAATCACGCTCTGTAAAAATGCCTATTAAAACCTCGGTTTCCATAATTAATAATGCACTGATGTTTTTTTCAGTCATCATTTTTAAGCCATCTAAAACAGAAGTAGATGAAGTAACACTATAAATTTTGACAGGTTTAGTGATTAATACTTGCTTTACGGTTTTCATAATGATTTGTTTATTAGCTACTTAAAATTAGCTAAAAGAAACGAGATTTCAAAGCAACTTTAAAATTTCATCAACATATTGCCTATCATTTGCCAAACGTGGAACCTTATGCTGCCCACCCAGCTTACCACGTTGCTTAAGCCAGTTGTAGAATGTGTTTGCGGGTGCGTTATGCACTTTAGGCCTTCTAAGTGCCATATCTTTAAAGCGTTTGGCATCGTAATCGGAATTAATTTCTCTTAAAGTTTGATCCAGTACATCCACAAATATCTCGAAATTATTCGGCTGAGACTCGAACTCTATAATCCACTCATGCCCTCCAACATCTTCTCCTTTAAAATAAATAGGACAAGCAGTATAATCTCTAACTTTTGCTGATGTTGCGGTACAAGCCTTTGCAAGCGCCTGCTCTGCGTTATCAATAATCACTTCTTCGCCAAAGGCATTAATAAAATGCTTTGTTCTGCCGGTAATTTTAATCCTAAAAGGATCAAGAGAGGTAAATTGAACGGTATCGCCTATTAAATAACGCCATAAACCTGCATTTGTGGTAATTATAATGGCGTAATTTTTATGCAGCGCTACTTGATCTAATGAAAGTGTTTTGGGCTGCTCATTACTCAGATCTTCTAGCGGTAAAAACTCATAATAAATTCCATAATCCAGCATCAATAATAATTCCTCGGAATTGTCTTGATCTTGTATGCCAAAAAAACCTTCGGATGCATTATATGTTTCAAGGTAGTACATATCTGGTGAAGGAATAAGCTCCTTAAATTGTTCGCGATATGGACCAAAATTAACTGCACCATGAAAATACAATTCTAAATTTGGCCAAACTTCCAATAAATTTTTCTTTCCGGTAATTTCTAATACTTTTTTTGCGAGCACGATTGTCCAGGTAGGTACGCCAGCAATATTAGTTACATTTTCTTTAATGGTGGCTTCGGCCATTTTATCCATTTTTTCTTCATAATTATCCATTAAGGCGATAGAAATATTGGGTGTTCTATAGTATTCAGCCCACATGGGTAAATTTTTAATCAGCACAGCTGATAAATCTCCGAAATGTATGTCATCACAAAGTTGATTAATTTGATGACTTCCTCCTAAAACCAATCCTTTACCTGTAAACATTTGAGTATCGGGGCGATTATTGCAATAAATGGAAATCATATCCTTTCCACCCTTAAAATGACATTCTGTTAAAGCCTCCTCTGAAACCGGAATGAATTTACTTCGATCACTTGTAGTGCCTGATGATTTGGCGAACCACTTTATTTCTGATAGCCATAATATATTTTGCTCTCCTTTAAGCATTCGCTCAATATAAGGCTTTAAGGTATCGTAATTTTGTATGGGAACCCGTTCTTTAAACTGTTCAAGTGTTAAAATCGACCTATAGTCGTATTTCTTTCCCCATTCGGTGTGCTGCGCACTGGCAATTAAACGATATAACCATTCCTCTTGAACATCTAATGGATATTTGATGAAAAGCTCAATCTGGTGGATGCGCTTTTTCATGTACCATGTAAATAACGAATTAACAATTGCCATTTAATCGGAATTATAGATTTTTTCTACGTAGTACAAAGTTTGCGCCTAAATATACTTTTCTCACCATTTCATTAGCGGCAAGTACTTCAGGCGTGCCCGATTCAAGTATTTTGCCTTCAAATAACAGATAGGCACGATCGGTAATAGACAAAGTTTCTTGCACATTATGATCGGTAATTAGAATACCAATGTTTTTTTCTTTTAAGCGAGCTACAATGGTCTGAATTTCTTCTACTGCAATAGGGTCGACTCCTGCAAAAGGTTCGTCTAGTAAGATAAAATTAGGATTTGCGGCGAGTGCCCGTGCAATTTCTGTCCGTCTACGCTCACCACCAGAGAGTAAGTCGCCTCTATTTTTCCTTACTTTGTGCAAACTAAACTCATTAATTAATTCTTCAAGCTTCTCTCTTCGCTCTTCTTTACCCATGGCCGTCATTTCTAAAATGGCCATAATATTATCTTCAACCGTTAATTTTCTAAAAACACTGGCTTCTTGTGCCAAATAGCCTATCCCTTTTTGTGCCCTACGGTACATCGGGTCTTTTGTAATGTTTTCTCCTTCCAAATAGATGTTCCCCTCGTTGGGCTTTATCAATCCCACAATCATATAAAATGAAGTTGTTTTTCCGGCACCATTTGGTCCTAATAAACCTACAATTTCTCCCTGACTCACTTCAAAAGAAACATTGTCCACAACCGTTCGTTGCTTATATTTTTTTACCAGGTTCTCGGCTTTTAAAATCATTCGGTTATTTTTATTCCTTTAATGTTTAACTGCAATTTTCTTTTTTCTTTCCAAACATTTTCCTCTATAGTATAACAAATGGAAAATAACATTTCTGGCTTCAGTTTTTCTTCAAAAGCAACTAAGTTAAAGGCAATGCCTTCAAAAATAGCTGAATTTTGTTGTTTTATACTTAATTTTAAATGATTTGTGCCAACAACTTGAGGAAGACTCGCCAAACTTACCCCGTGGCTTACAAAAGTAGGGTTCATATTTTGCGGCCCGAATGGACCGATCTGAGTTAAAATTCGATAAAATTTCGAGTCGATTTGGGTGAAATTTATTTCTGCATCGATAGTAATCTCGGGAATAAGTAATTCAGGGTCGATGGTTGAAGCTACTATTCGCTCAAATTTCTCCGAAAATGGGATGATATTTTCGGGTTTTAAGGTTAAACCTGCTGCAAATTTATGTCCACCAAATTGTTCTAATAGATCCGAGCACTGCACCAAGGCTTCATATAAATCATATCCTGCAACTGAACGGGCGGATCCGGTATAACTGCCGTTCGACTCGGTTAAAACTATAGTGGGACGGTAATATTTCTCCGTTAGGCGGGAGGCTACAATACCGATAACACCTTTATTCCAACTATCGTGATAAACTACAGTTGTTTTTTTGTTGATGAGTACTTCGTTTTCTTCGATTATTGCTAATGCCTCGAGCGTGATGTTTTGATCAAACGATTTTCGGTCAGTGTTTTGTTCGTTAATGAAGTCACTTTGTGCTAATGCTACATCCGCCTCACATAATAACATTTTTACCGCTTGCTTGCCATGCCCCATCCGGCCGGCCGCATTAATTCGAGGTGCCAAAATAAACACTACATCGGTAATGGAGTAGTTAGTGGTTTTGCCGCCAACCACCATTAATGCTTTCAATCCTTCTGCCGGATTTTCATTTAACTTCAATAATCCATAATGTGCAATTATCCTATTCTCATCAACAATGGGTACAATATCTGCTGCAATGCTTACCATGGTTAAGTCGAGGTATTGCTCATAGCTCGAATTTGGTAAATTCATTACGATGCAATAAGCCTGTGCTAATTTAAACCCAATTCCACAACCCGATAGTTCTTTAAAAGGATAATTGCAATCGGCTTGTTTTGGGTCTAGTACCGCAACTGCGGATGGAATTTCTTCTCCAGGTAAATGATGATCGCAGATGATAAAATCGATATTTAATTTAGCAGCATAATCTACTTTATCAACTGATCTTATACCGCAATCCAGCGCAACAATCAAACTAAAACCATTTTCGCTGGCATAATCAATTCCTGCCGTAGAAATCCCATATCCTTCTTTATGCCTATCGGGGATATAATATTCGATGTTGGTGGTGAATTGTTTGAAAAAGCTATAAGTAAGCGCTACAGCGGTAGTACCATCTACGTCGTAATCGCCATAAATTAGGATTCTCTCCTCACTTTCTAAGGCTAATTTAATGCGTTTAACTGCCTGTTCCATCCCTTTCATAAGAAATGGATCGTGCAGATGCATTAATTGTGGCCTGAAGAAATGGCGTGCTTCTTCGAAAGTCGAAATTCCTCTTTGCGCAAGAATTTGTACTAAACTCGGATCAATATTCAATTCGCGGGTAAGTATATCGCTGTTGCTAGCATTACTTTGTTCAACTTGCGCCCATCTTTTCTCCATCTCGTTCTGCCTTTATACTTATTTAATTGGTAGAGCATAGATACAAAAAAGGGATGAATTGTTCCTTATATTTGCGTAAGTTTTAGAACCAATATCATTTTTAGCTTATGCCGGTACAAGTTTTTACATTACATGAAGGTTCGTATTCTGTAGATTCGACAAAGAAATTTATTCCTTTCGACTCTACAAAGGACAATCCAAAAGATAGACCAGCTTCTTTATTTATTCATGTACAACCCTTTCTAATTAAACTCGATGATCAATTGATTTTATTGGATACGGGTTTAGGCTATAGCGATGAAAATGGCGAATTGCACCTCCATAAAAATATTAAAAATGCAGGCTTTGATCCGCAAGACATAGATTGGGTATTGATGTCGCATTTGCATTTTGATCATTCGGGTGGCATGGTACATCATTTTGGAGATAAAATGGAGTTAAGTTTTCCAAATGCGACTTATGTGATGCAAAGAGGGGAGTGGCAAACGGCATTTACCAGCGCATCATCATCTTATCATACTCCTATTTTCGAATTTTTACAGCGCAATGCACAACTCAAGTTTGTGGAGGATTCGGGGAAATTAACCCATCAAATTAGCTTTGAGCACACAGGAGCACATTGCCCTGATCATCAGGTTTTTTTAATAGAGGATGGAATAGATAAAGTGTTTTTTGGTGGCGATGTTTTGCCTGAGCCCGAAGAACTTATTCGAAAATTTATTGCCAAATATGATTTTGATGGACGAAAAGCTATGGAATTAAGAGCGGAATTTGGTAAAAAAGCAGTTCAGAACAACTGGAAATGCTTGTTTTACCATTCAAAGTATAAATCTCAAGCTTTTATTGAAATGGAAGGAGATAGGTTTAAGGTCGTTTAACTAAAATCTTATTGCATTAACCAACTCTGTTAAACGTTCCATTGATAATGGTTTTGAAATAAAACCTTTTACGGCTTTATAACTTTTAGTTTTTTCGATATCATTCTCGTAAACAGAAGAAGAAAGAATATACATATCAACCTTATGCTCAATAGCTAAAGCCTCATAAGCTTCTATAAATTCCCATCCATTCATTACAGGCATATTAATATCAATCAAAATCATTTTAGGTAATGGATTATTTTGAACAATCGCTTCGTTTATGTAATCTATGGCTTGTTGGCCGTTACTTCTGGCTACCATATCAATATCGAAACCTGTTTTTTCTACAATCTTTTTGATAATAAACAAATTAATATCGTCATCATCAACAACTAAAAGGTTGAGCTTATGGTCTAACATGTAATGGATTGTATTTCTTAAGAAAGTGTTTTCTTATTGTGTTAAAGGTATATATTGAAATTTGAAAAAGCAAATTCGTTTTTCAACAGAAAAGGCAATCAATTGACGAATTATAGTGTTTGTCAATTGATTGCCTTTCAAAAATTATGATTTATCTATTTTTTTGCAACTAATTTTACCGATAAAATAAAGCTGTCTTCAATCATTTTATCACCAATATCAGTGAAAATAGATTTAGATCTAAATTTAATGCCATATTTAGTTCTATCTATTGCAATTTTATCAGCTGTTGCGCTAACTGTTTTGTCTGCATTCCATGCTAAAGTTGCAGGGAAGGTGATGGAATTTGTAACTCCTTTAATGGTTAAATCGCCAGTAATATTTACGTTAGCACCATTACCTTCTACTTTTTTAACAGTGAAATTAGCTGCTGGGAATTTATCTACCCCAAAAAAATCATCTGCTTTTAGGTGCCTTTCTAAACTAGCACTTTTATCTGCGTCTTTAATCGTGGTCATATTTGCTACAAAACCACCCCCAGTTAACTTTTTTCCAGAAAAAACTAAACTTCCTGATGTTAGGTCTACCGATCCATTGTGTCCGCCTACTAATTTTTTGCCTTCCCAAGCAATAGTTGATTTTGTTAAATCAACAGTATACGTGTCTGCTTTAGGTGTAAAAGCTAGGAATGATACACTGGCTACAACAGCTATCATTAACATTGCGCTAAGTTTTAATTTCATTTTATTTTTTTTATTATTAAGAAGTAAATGTATTTATTTTTTTATCATAGCATCTTATCCTATGGTAAGATATGCTTTCTAGGTTATTGTTGCGGTCCGAAATATAAATTAAATCGGCTATATAATGCGTTATATTGCTTTTCTAAATCTTGAGCTAACTTAGTTTGCTGGTATTGGGCTGCAACTTTTGCCATTGGATCTAATCCATAAACTAACGCAATTTGAACATTCTGACCGCCAACTAGCATTTCTTTACTTTTCGAAATATCAGCCAAGTAAGTAATTTCTTTCTGAATGTAAGCTGCAGACTTTTTGATTAGTTGGTTTGCCTTTTCAGTTTCTCCTAATATATATAAATTTTGTGCCATGGTATGAACTCCCATCATGGTTCTAATGCCATAAATTTTGGTAGGCATTACTTCTTCATACTTACGCACTACTTTTTTGGCATCATCCAATCTTCCTTCTTTAATTAATTCTGAAATTAAACTATTAAAAAGGTTATTGAAAATAGAAATATCATCCGCAGATTGCGAATCTAGATATGTAGCTGTTTTAACATTCCCCCATTTAAATTTATTCATTACATGATTATACATTGGGTCTAAGTTAATACCTTGATCTCCCTTATTATTTAAGCTGTCTTGTTTTAAAGGCAATAGGCGCAAGGCTAATCCTTCGCTATATAAGTAATTGTCGAGGCCATTAAATTGTTCAGAAGGTACAGTGCTAGCAAAATAAATTGGACGTTTCCAATTGTTATGGGCTAAGATATCTAAAAAGGCTAAAGTTCCTTTGGTTACATATCCTTTATTAAACTTCCACTCTATTACGGGTGCAATTTTATCAGCTGCTGCTGCAGGAACCGTGCCTGTTTTAATTACATCTTGCGGATTAACAGTTAGTTTAAAGTTTTTAGTCGGAATAAAATTTGTTTTACTGCCATCGCTTAATGCTAGTTTATCCGATTCGGTATCAGAAAGTAATAAATCAACAACTTGTTTCAATTCTACTGACTCCGCAATTTTATAATCTTGATAATACATCACATCACGAACGCCTGATACATATTGATTTGGTTTCATCGAGAGTGGTAGAGGCTCCGATTCATGCATTTTTCTATTCATGTTGTTGATGTACCAATCGGTATCAAATAGACTTAAGTTTACTAAACGGATGTCTGGTCTAATATTTTCAACTTCCTGTGCATACCAAAGAGGGTAGGTATCATTATCACCATAGGTGAATAAAATGGCATTAGGCGCACACGATTCTAGATAACTTATTGCGATATCATGAGCAACCATTT
Organism: Pedobacter sp.; assembly: GCA_014377775.1. GTDB lineage: Bacteria > Bacteroidota > Bacteroidia > Sphingobacteriales > Sphingobacteriaceae > Pedobacter. The sequence goes on from JACMOW010000231.1 coordinate 21,523, forward strand.
TGCTAGAGCGATCATGATCATCCCAGCCTTGCGCAGCCATAATTACTGGTGCACAGCCCATAGCAATAACAGTAGCACCAATTGCTGCGGTTTTAGCATTCAATTTCTTTTCTAGAAACTCTTTAATGGCCAACGCACCTAGCCCAATCCAAATGGCGAATGCATAAAATGAACCAACATAGGCATAATCTCTTTCTCTGGGCTCTAATGGTTTCTGATTGAGGTACAATACAATGGCCATGCCTGTGAAGAAGAATAATAAACCAATAATACCAGCGTCCTTTTGGTTGCGTTTAAAGTGCCATAATGCACCAAGGATACCTAAGATTAAAGGCAAGAAGAAAAAGCGATTATACGATTTACTCTGTACTATAGACGGGGGTAAATTAGTTTGATCGCCTAAAAGGACGCCATCAACAGGCTTTATTCCGCTTAACCATTGCCCTTCATACACGCTTCCTTGCCCTTGATCGTCATTTTGGCGACCAACAAAGTTCCACATAAAGTAACGCATATACATTAGTCCAGTTTGATATTTTAGGAAAAAGCCAAAATTTTTCCCGAAACCCGGAAAGTCGGTTTCATTTAAACCCATCATATCTTTATAATAACCAACATGCCTAGCTTCGTCGCTATACATCCGAGGAAAAAACACCTTATGTTGTAATCTTCTAACGCTATCTGGAAAACCATCATTTTCGCCAAAAACCTGTTCCGTTTTTTTACCGGCTATTTCATACTTGCTGATACCTTTTCTATAAATTGTTCCTGTTTCTTTACTGAGCGGCTTACTTCCATCGTCTTCATATTTAGGCATTGAGTTATAGTTTTGCCCAAATAAAAGTGGTCTATCGCCATATTGTTCGCGGTTTAGGTAGCTTAAAAATGAAAATGCATTGTCAGGGTCACTGTTATTTAAATTGGGTTTAGCCTGCGCTCTGATTACGATCATGGCGAAAGAAGCATAACCAAAAATTACCAGCACAGTTGATAAAAGCGCTAGGTTTAATATTCTTTTTTGATGTTTGATGGAGTAGCGTATGCCCAATGTAAGTGAGACAATAACAATCAATGCAAATACTAATACGCCACTTCCAAAACCAAGCCCTAATGTATTTACAAAGAATAGATCGAAATATGCACCTAATGAAACCAAGTATTGAATAATACCATATTGAATAACGGCCAATATTAAAATACCGATACCAAATGTTTTAAAAATCCCTTTAGTAGAGGCTTGTTTCGTTTTTTTGAAGTAATAAACAAAAGCAATTGCAGGTATGGTGAGTAGATTTAGCAAGTGGATACCAATGGATAAACCCATAATGTAGGCAATAAACAATAACCATTTATCGGCATGTGGCTCATCGGCAATGGCTTCCCATTTTAAGATTGCCCAAAATACGATGGCAGTAAACAGGGATGAAAGTGCATAAACCTCAGACTCAACTGCCGAAAACCAAAAACTATCAGAGAAGGTATACGCTAAGGCACCTACCAAACCAGCACCCATTATGCTTATCATTTTTGAAGAAGTGATTTCTTCTCCTGCCTTGATCAGCACTTTTTTTGCTAGGGCAGTAATGGTCCAAAATAAGAACAAAATAGTCGCGCCACTGGCAATTGCTGATCCAACATTCATAAAATAGGCAACTTTATTTACATCGCCCATGGCGAGAAGAGAAAAGAAACGTTGAATCATTAAAAATAGGGGAGCACCTGGTTGGTGAACTACTTGCATTTTTAGGGCTGAAGCAATGAACTCTCCGCAATCCCAAAAACTAACTGAAGGTTCTAAAGTTAAAATATAGGTTAATGTGGCGATGAAAAAACAAATCCAGCCTATACTATTGTTCGTTTTTGAATAATTCATTGTATAAATTGATAATTATAAAAATGTTTTGTGTACAAAATGCTGACGAAAATAAAGAAATAGATTCATATTAATGTTAATAATTAATGGTTTTAACAAATTTTTAGCGTTTAAAGCCATGTAAAACGAGGTTTTAATAAATATTTCATTTTTTTTGAATTCAGACTTGCAGCTGTAAAAAATATGCGTAAATTTGCATTCCATTTCAGAACAACGTTAGGCGATGGAAGATTGTCCGATAGTATAAGGGTAGTACAACTGTTTTTGGTACAGTTAGTCTTGGTTCGAATCCAGGTCGGACAACAAATTTTTTTCGGATTGTGAATAAAACCGCAATCCGATTTTTTTAACCCGCATTGATACCCTCAAATCATGCCATTGCAATTTAACCCAGTTAAAATTTTTGCCGGAAGTGGCACAAAAGATTTAGCGAAAAAAATTGCCGACTCTTACGGCAAACCACTAGGAAGCGTAACTTTAAGTCGGTTTAGCGATGGCGAATTTCAGCCTTCTTTTGACGAGTCGATAAGGGGATGTGATGTATTCTTGGTGCAATCTACCTATCAGCCGAATGATAATTTAATGGAGCTTTTGTTAATGATTGATGCTGCTAAAAGAGCGTCTGCACATTATATTACGGCAGTAGTTCCTTATTATGGTTTAGCACGTCAGGATAGAAAAGATAAGCCGCGTGTAGCAATAGGAGCAAAGTTGGTTGCTAATTTATTAAAGTCTGCAGGTATACATCGCATCATGACGATGGATTTGCATGCAGCACAGATACAGGGTTTCTTTGATATTCCGGTAGATCATTTAGATGGATCGGTTATTTTTGTACCTTATATCAAAAGCTTAGGCTTGAAAAATTTGACCATTGCTTCACCAGATATGGGTGGATCATACAGAGCACGTACTTTTGCGAAATTTTTTAATGCAGAGGTTGTGATTTGTGATAAACGTCGTTTACGTGCCAATGAAATCGAATCGATGTCGATTATTGGAAATGTTAAAGGCTTAGATGTAGTGTTGATGGATGATATTTGTGATACTGCAGGTACATTAGCCAAAGCAGCAGCTTTGATTATGGAGAATGGCGCAAATAGTGTGAGAGCAGTTTGTACACATGCCGTTTTATCTGGCAAAGCGTATGAAACGATAGAAAACTCGATGTTATCGGAGTTGATAGTTACAGATACTATTCCGCTAAAACAAGAGGGCAGTAAAATAAAAGTATTAAGTACGGCTAAACTATTTGCAAAAGCAATAACAAATGTTAATGAACATGGGTCGATTAGTGATCTTTTTAAGGTCTGAAAGTAGGAAGGTAGAAAGGTTTATGATTCATATAGCCCAGCGCCACATGTTCTTTGCCAGATGAAGTAAGAATTTAATTTTAACAATAAATAAATAATAAGATGAAAACAATCGCAATTAGCGGTTCTCCAAGAGAGAACGTAGGGAAACGCGATGCTAAAGAGCTTCGCTATGAAGGTAAAGTTCCTGCAGTATTGTATGGTGGTAAAGAGCAAATGCACTTTGCAGTATTAAGAACCGATTTAAACGAGGCTATCTATACGCCAGAAGCTAATTTTTTAGAAATCAATATCGGTGGTACTAAAACAAAAGCAATTATTAAAGAGGTACAATTTCACCCATTAACCGATTTATTATTACATATTGATTTTCTTCAATTATTTGATGATAAAGAAATTTTGATGGAGATCCCAGTTAAATTAACAGGAACTTCTCCAGGTGTGAAAATGGGTGGTAAATTGGTGCAAAAACTACGTAAATTACGTGTAAAGTCGTTGCCTAAAAGTATGCCTCAAGTAGTTGAAGTAAGTATTGCGAAAATGGATGTGGGTAGTTTATTCCGTGTTCGCGATTTGCAAAAGGCCGACTATGTGGTTACCAATACACCAGAAGATACAATCGTTTCTGTAGGCATGTCTAGAGCGTTAAAACAAGCAGAAACCGAAGCAGCTAAAGGTAAGTAAACTTTAATTGTAAGATTTGAAGCGGTGCAGAAGTAATTTTGCGCCGTTTTATTCTTACAATTAAATCCTTGCTCCTTTATCCTTAACTTTACAATATGAAATACCTAATTGTTGGCCTTGGTAATATTGGGCCAGAATACGCTAATACAAGGCACAATATTGGTTTTAACATTGCCGATGAGCTGGTGAAAGATTTAGGTGGAGATTTTGAGCTCTTGAAATTAGCGTACTATGCAGAAGTAAGCTTTAAAGGTAAAAGGATAATTGTAATTAAACCCTCTACCTACATGAATTTGAGTGGTAAAGCGGTTAACTACTGGATGAAAGAATTAAAGGTCGCTTCAGAAAATGTACTGGTTGTGGTTGATGATTTAGCCTTGCCATTGGGCAAATTAAGAATGAAACTGCAGGGGAGCAGTGCCGGCCATAACGGCTTAAAAAGCATAGAAGAACTTTGTGGTGGACAAAATTACGCGCGATTGCGTTTTGGAATTAGCGATAATTTTAGAAAAGGAATGCAAGCAAATTATGTGCTGAGCCCATTTGATAAAGATGAGCAAAAAGAATTGCCCACTTTAATTAATCGTGGGGTTACGATGATTAAAAGCTTTGTAAGTATTGGTGCCGCTCAAACTATGACCTTATTTAACAAGTAAAGCAGCTATTTTCTCATGAAATAGTTTCGGCTCGAAAGCTTTATCTAAAATATCATTGGCGCCTGCATCCATGGCAATCTTTTTATCAGACTCCATTACAGCAGCCGAAAAACTAATAATCGGAATATCCTTTTTCTCAGGAACAGAACCACTGCGAATTAACCTGATTGCATCAAGCCCATTCATTACAGGCATATAAGTATCCATTATAATCAGATCATAATCGTTCTCTTCGAGTTTAGCGATTGCATCCTCACCATTTTCAACTATATCAACCGCAATATTCCAAGTCTTTAGTATTTTAACAATTAGAAAGGTATTGATTGGATTGTCTTCTGCCAATAGCACTTTAACATTAGTAAACGGAAGTAATGCTGCGCTTTTAGGCTTCTCAACTTCAACAGGAGCCAAAGAAGAAACCACTTCATACCAATTCGTAAACGCAAACATGCTGCCTTTACCTTCCTCACTTTCTACATTTAAAGTACCTCCTTTAAGTTTAGCAAGATTTTTAACAATAGATAATCCTAAACCAGTTCCGCCAAATTTTACAGTGGTTTGTTCATCTGCCTGTTCAAATACTTCGAAAATTTTATCTATATTTTCTTTTGCAATACCAATACCTGTGTCGATAACCGTGAATTTAATTCTTAGATTGTTTCCCTTTTTGTCTAAAATTTCAACTTTTAAAGTAACCGAACCTTTATCAGTAAATTTAATCGCATTGCCAATTAAATTCATTAGAATTTGATTTAATCGTAATGAGTCAGCAATTATTTTTTGAGGTAAGTTTGGATCAAGATCTACAAATAAATCTATATTTTTTTCCTTGGCACCAATCCCTAAAAGATTAACTACGGCATTACATATTTCGATTATTTTTGTTTCTCCTCTAGTGATCCTGAATTTACCCGATTCTATTTTTGAAAGATCAAGTATGTCATTAATTACGCCAAGAAGCGAAGAGGAAGATATTTTTAACAGACTCAACATTTCTGCTTGATTTTCGTCAATTTCAGTTTGCGAAAGCAAATTAATGAGGCCAATAATGCCATTAATAGGGGTTCGAATTTCATGGCTCATATTGGCCAAGAAATTTTCCTTAATTCTTTTACCTTGCTCAGCGAGCTCCTTCGCTTGGATTAATTCTTTTTGATATTTTTCGAGCTGACTATTTTTTCTATTGATTTCTCTTTGATTACGAACAATTTGAATAAATGAGTCGACTTTTGCAGAAGTTACAAATGGATTTAAGGGTTTATATAGGTAATCTACGGCTCCGGTATTTAAACCTTTTACAGCATATTTTGTTTCCATAGATATTGCAGTAACAAAAATTACTAAAATACTTTTAGTTCTTGGATTACTTTTTAAAATTTCAACAAGCTCAAAACCATCCATCTCAGGCATTTGAACATCAACTAAAGCAATTGCAATGTCTTGTTCCCACGAAATCCGAAGGGCTTCATTTGGTAAGGTAGTCGATATAATATTTACATCATCACGTTTTAGCAAAGCATCTAATGCAATAATGTTTTCTATTTTATCATCAACTATCAGAATATTAATTTTTTCCATAACGCTAATCTATTCGTTGGTATATGTTATTTTTTTTATCAATAACTTTAAACCGATTTATTAAATCTGTATTTCTAATCGTTTCTTTTGATCCCAGGCATAAAAAGCCGAAGTTAGCTAAACTATCATAAAAGAGTTGAATTACTTTGTTTTGTAAGTCACTATTAAAGTAAATGAGTACATTTCGACAAGAAATAACTTGAAATTCATTAAAAACGCCATCCGAAACTAAATTATGTGAAGAAAATAATACATTTTTTTTTATCGAATGTTTAATTGAAACCGCGTCATATTTTGCAGTATAATATTTCGAAAGTGAATTTAATGCACCCGATTCCTTATAATTTTCGGTATTTTGCTTCATTTTATTTAACGCATAAATACCACTTTTAGCAACTTTGAGTACATCTAAGTTGATATCTGTACCGTAAAAGAAACTTCTATGGTATAAGTTTGCTTCAGCAAAAAGTATGGCAAAAGAATACAATTCTTCTCCGCTAGCGCATCCCGCATTCCAAATTTTTAGGCGTTGGTAGGAGCCAAGGTAAGGCAATATATGTTCTCTAATCGATTTGTAAAAAAGCGGGTCTCTAAACATTTCTGTAACGTTAACCGTTACTTTAATCAAAAATTGTTCGAAATAAAGTGGGTCATTCGTTAATAACATACGTAAGTCAAAAGCGCTAAGTTTTTCTAGTTGCAACACTTTGGTTACCTGTCGCTTAAATGAAGCTTGTGAATAATCACTAAAATCGAATCCATGCACATTCTTAATGATAACAATCAAGTCATGAAGTTCTTCGGTATTAATCTCTTCAATTATCATTTACTTAACCAA
>JACMOW010000031.1 GCA_014377775.1 Pedobacter sp.
CCTGGATAAGAGGTACGTACCGAAACAACCGTTGGATCAATAGAGGGATATTCGCGAACGCCCAAAAAATTATAACCGATTAATCCGAATAGGATAATCATTAAGTTCATTACAATTGCAAGAACAGGGCGCTTTATACTGGTGGTAGATATACTCATCGCTGTACGCCTTTCGCAATTTTCACTTTCACAGGTGCATCGGGTTTTAAGGCCATGGCACCAGTAGTTAATACCGTGTCGCCAATGTTTAATCCCGAAGTAATGACTACACTTTCAGCAGTTCTTGTACCTGCTTCCACCTGTACTTGTTGTGCCTTTCCGTTTTTGCTAATGTATACCATTTTACCCTTTAAAACAGGAATTACAGCCTCCGAAGGAACTAGTATTGCGTCATTTTGTTGGCTTAAGGCTAACTTAACTTTTGCAAAAGACCCAGGTAACAATTCGTTGTTCGGGTTAGGAGACAAGGCTTTAATTTGAAGGGTTCTGGTTTGCTGGTTAATGCCGGGTTCAATGGCAAAAACTTTTCCTGTATAGGTTTTTCCAGAAGCATCAGTTACAAAGTTAATGGCTGAATTTAATTTAATTTGACCAACATACTTTTCTGGAACAGAAAAATTAACCTTTATAGGATTGGTGCTCATCAAATTGGCTATTACAGTAGCAGGAGTGAGGTATTCGCCAACAGAAATAGAGCGCAAACCAACTCTTCCACTAAAAGGAGCCCTCAGTATTGTTCTCGATAATTGTGCCCTTACTATTTGCGCCTGTGCCTTTAGGGATCTTAAATTGGCTAAGGCAATATCATATTCTTCCTGACTTATGGCGCCTTTTGCTAATAATTGTTTTGCTCGGTTTTCGCTAGTGGCGGATAAATTTTCTTTGGTTAAAGCATCTTGTAATTGAGCTTGTATGTCGTTATCATTAATTTTTACCAAAACAGCACCTTTGCTAACGTTACTTCCTTCTCTAAAATTAATAGCCGTTACCAAACCTGATATTTCGCTACGCAATACCACCGACTCATTGGCCTCAATGTTACCTGTTATTTCTAAAGTATTGGAGAATGAACTTGCGCTCACTACGATGCCATCAACTGTCAAAGGAGGTGATAATGGAGCGCCTTTAGCAGTTTTTCCTCCACCTTTCGAACCATCTCCACCAATTTTTTTATTCTCAGAAATTCTGTAGTAAACTAAATAAATCAGTCCAAATAGTAGAAGTATATAAAAAATGTATCTTTTCTTCATAATGTGCATTATGTTTAAGGTATTGCACAAAAATATTTAATTGTTTCTTTTATCGTTTGATGTATTAAGTATGTTACAGCATACTTATACATTTATTACTTAAAAAAGACCCAAGAAATTATACTTTTGCTTTAAATTGTTAAAAATGAAAGTATACAAATCAATTTTCGGATTACTAATCCTACTCACGGTTACGATGGCAGCAAAAGCGCAAACAAAAATTGGCTTCGAAGTAAGCTTTAAAGAGCCTCAGGCACACTATGCTGAAGTTGAGATGAATATGGCTGGAATTACTGCAAAAAACTATGTCGATGTAAAAATGCCAGTATGGACCCCAGGGTCTTATTTAGTTAGAGAGTTTGCGAAGAGCGTTGAAGATTTTGGAGCAACTGTTGCAGGTAAGGTAGTTAAAACAGAAAAGATTAATAAAAATACATGGAGGGTTTACACAGATAAGGCGGCAGCTGTGAAAATTAATTACCGTGTTTATGGTTTCGAAATTTCTGTGCGTACTGCATTTATTGATGCAAGTCACGCCTTTTTATCATCTGCATCTATTTTTATGTACCCAGCCGGGATGCTTAAAACTCCTAGTACCGTAAAAATTATCCCTTATGGAAACTGGAATAAGGTAAGTACAGGTTTAACGCCAGTACTTGGAAAGGAATTTACTTATTTAGCTTCAGATTTCGATATTTTATTCGATAGCCCCATAGAAGTGGGTACTCAAGATGTTTTTGAATTTATGGCAGCTGGTGTTAAACATGAAGTGGCCATGTACGGTGGTGGCAATTATGATAAAGAGAAGCTAAAAGTAGACATGGCTAAGATTGTTGATCAAGCTACTGCGGTGTATGGTGAAAATCCGAATAAGCACTACACTTTTATTGTGCACAATCGTGCGCAAGGAGGTGGCGGATTGGAGCATTTAAACTCAACTGTTTTAGGGGCTTCGCGAATAGCCTATTCCGATCCTGCTGGTTACAATCGTTTCTTAGGCTTAGTGGCACATGAGTATCATCACTTATGGAACGTAAAAAGATTACGCCCAATTGCATTAGGTCCGTTTGATTACGACAATGAAAATTATACCACCAACCTATGGATTGCAGAGGGATTTACGTCTTATTATGAAAACAAATACATGCACAGGGCTGGCTTTATTGATCAAACGAGCTTTATAAATGCCAACATCGGCTCAATAGGTACAGTAATAAATACACCTGGTGCTAAAATAAACTCTGCAGCGGCTTCTAGCTTTGATGCTTGGATTAACCCTGCTTATCGTCCTTCAGAAAATGCAAAGAACACCTTTATTTCTTACTATACAAAAGGAGCGGTAGTGGGTTTATTAATGGATCTCGAAATTGCCAATGCCACTAAAGGAGCTAAAAGTTTAGACGATGTAATGAAAGCCATGTACTTACAATGCAAAACCTTAAAACGTGGTTATACTGATGCAGAGTTTAAAGCAATGGTAGAAAAAGTAAGTGGCATTAGTTTTACTAATTTTTGGGCTAAATATGTTACCGGAACTACAGAGATTGAGTATACCAAATATTTTGGCTATGCAGGTATTAACGTAACCGCAGAAAATGCTACCCCTAATAAACCAGTTACAGGTGCGGGTTTAACCATAAATGGAGGATTAATGGTGGGTACGGTAGCTAGAAATTCTACCGCATGGGAAGAAGGTTTAAATGTAAATGATGAAATTATAAGTATTGACGGAATTGGTGTAGTAACTGCCATGCAGAATGTTAAATTACCGAACCCAGCGCTTTCCCTTGATATTTTACCCTTGGTAAGCGCAAAGCAAATCGGGGATAAATTGGTGTTGAAAATTAAACGTGATGGTTTAGAGAAAGAAATTACGCTAACACTAAAGGAAAATCCGAATATTCGCTTAAAATCGGTTATTAACGAAAATGCAACACCTTTACAGTTAGCGGTACGTAAAAAGTGGATAGGAGTTAATTAAAACAAAAATCCCGATAGAAAATTTTCTATCGGGATTTTTAAGTACTGAATATTAAAAAGTAAAACGTACGCCTAAGCCTACATCACCACCATAAAAACCAGTATTTTGTGTTAGGCGTAGTGCAGGAATCCAGTCTAAGGATAAGTTAAAAGGCACATCATTAAATTTATAATCGAGTCCTAAAACTCCATTAACAGATAAATAAGTATCGCCATCAAAACCTTTTGCCCTAACCGAACCAATAGTGGCACCACCACCGTAATAAAAATTTAAACCTTCGGTTCCATTTATAGGTTTGTAGACTTCATATAGCCCTGTTAAATTAAAATATTCAAAATTATTATTGCTTCTGAAGTTTCCAATAAGTTCGAGCATTGCACCTTTGCTCAGCCCTGTTTTAAAACTTATCCCATTAGCTGAACCAAAACGGCCACCAATAGCATTTTTGTAATTTTGAGCATTTGCATCTGTAGTGCTCATCGTTAAAAGGGCGAACCCTGCAATTAAAGTAAAAATTAATTTCTTCATAATTATGTTTTTTTACATCAATGTAACAACATCTATGCCATAACTTGATAATTGAGCATCAAATTAATCGTAGGTTCATCGTGAAACTAAATTTAAAAATCTCTGGGTATAAATTTTACACGACCGCTAAAAGGTGTTTCATAAATCTCTCTTCCCCCTTTATTTATACCAACATAGGATAGGCCGTAATCATAAACAACATAATAGAACCATATCGTTTTCTCCCGGAAATAATTAATTTTTCTGAATTTATTATACGCTATTTCTTTTGGGGTAAGTGACTCGAAATTTGCAAACTCTTCTGCATCTGTATGTACAAATAGCGTATCGTTTCTGAGCGTTGCCAACAGGTTTTTGGGATTTATCTGATTTGAACTTTGAGCATGGGCAAACAACCCTGTCAAGGTTAAAATAATAGTAATTATCAATTTCATAGATAAGACTTGTAGATTTAATTGAATAGAAATTAAAATTCTATTAGAAGGAGGAACAGCTTTTCTAATGTATTGTTTTAGTTACCTTAGTAATTGCAAACCCTGTAGGTTGTAACGAAAAATTACTATGCATGCAGAATAAATTTTAGAATCGGTTGTTGCACAAAAGATTATTTATTAGATTTGAGAAACAAATCTGTATGAAAGCTATAACGAGAGTATTTGATCTGCTACGACATAATCTGGAAAACTTTCCGAAAGATGAGTTTATTAGCGGCAAAGTAAACGGGGGTTGGAAAAAATATAGCACGCATTTTTTTTGCGATACTACTGATCAGCTAAGTAAAGGCTTAACCACATTGGGTATTAAAAAAGGGTCTCGGGTGGCAGTAATTTCCCCTAACCGACCAGAATGGAATATATGCGATTATGCAATTATGCAATTGGGCGCCTATCAAATTCCATTATATCCCACCTTAGCCGAGAATGATATTAAGTTTATTATCGAAAATGCAGAAATAAGTATTGTTTTTGCGAGTGATGAAGCCCTATTTAAAAAGTTAAGCACAGTTAATAAAACACTAAATAATCCGGTACTAATATATACACTCAACAAAGTTGATGGAGCTAACCATTGGGAAGAATTGATAGCCATTGGCAAAGTAACTGATGTAAACTTAGACACTTATAGAGAACAAGTAACTAAGGACGATATTTTAACCATAATCTATACCTCAGGCACCACAGGCACACCAAAAGGTGTTATGCTTACCCATAATAACTTGGTTCAGAATTTCGAAAAGTCATCAATTTTGCTTCCAGAGGGTGTATTAACAGCGCTAAGTTTCTTACCCTTATCGCATATTTTTGAGCGGATGGTTTCTTACCTGTATGCCTATTGTGGAGTTGCAGTTTATTATGCTGAAAGTATGGACACCATTGTGGCCGATATTCAGGAAGTTAAGCCAAATACATTTTCTACCGTTCCACGTTTGCTAGAGAAAGTTTATGACAAGATCATGGAAAAGGGGAAAGATTTGAAAGGGATTAAAAGAGGGATTTTCTTTTGGTCTCTCGCCTTAGCCGAGAAATTTGACCATAATAAAGGGTGGTGGTATAATTTTAAATTAGCCATAGCCAGAAAATTGGTTTTTAAAAAATGGCAAGAAGCTTTAGGCGGCAATATTTTGGTATTGGTATCTGGTGGCGCGGCTCTAAATGCACGTTTAAATCGTATTTTTTGGGCGGCTGGAATGCCAGTTTTTGAAGGATATGGTTTAACCGAAACCTCGCCAGTAATTACCGTTAACCATTTTGGAGCCACTATGTTTGGTACCGTTGGGTCGGTAATAGAAGGAGTAGAAATTAAAATAGCCGAGGATGGAGAAATCTTAACTCGCGGACATCATGTAATGAAAGGCTATTATTTGAGGGATGATTTAACCGCCGAAAGTATCGATAACAACGGATGGTTTCATACGGGGGACATCGGTGAGATTGTAAATGGTAAATTCTTAAAAATTACGGATCGAAAAAAGGAGATCTTTAAAACAACAGGAGGAAAATATATTGCTCCGCAAATGTTGGAGAATAGATATAAGGAATCACCTTTAATTGAGCAAATTATGGTGCTTGGTGAAAACAGAAAATTTCCAGCCGCTTTAATTGTGCCAACATTTGCAGCATTAAAAACGTGGTGCGATAAAAAAGGGATCCCCTACACCACCAACGAAGAAATGATTTGCAATGAACAAGTTTTGGATAAATATAACCGCACAATTGCTATTTTAGGTGCCGACTTTGGGAAATGGGAACAGGTAAAACGCTTTGCATTACTATCAAAAGAATTTAGTATCGACGGCGGAGAACTAACACCAAAATTAAGCCTTAAGCGTAAAGTGATTTTAGAAAAGAACAATAACATTATCGAAAAAATATATAAAGATGCAGAAAACCATAAAAGCTAATTCCGCCTACCTCATCCTTGCATTCGTAAGTATCAGTTTATTTTTAGGCTGCGTTGGCGGTCAGCTTGGTAAAAATAACAGTGGCGAATATCGAAATGGCATGGTGGTGTCGGCCAGTGAATACGCCTCGAAAATAGGTGTTGATGTGTTAAAAAAGGGAGGTAATGCAGTTGATGCTGCGGTTGCTGTTCAGTTTGCGCTAGCAGTCGTTTATCCAAATGCCGGTAATATCGGCGGTGGAGGCTTTATGGTATATCGATCGGCCAAAGGCGAAACCAACACCTTAGATTTTAGAGAAAAGGCCGCTGGAAATGCAAGCCGTGATATGTATTTAGATGCCGCAGGCAACCCTATTGTAGATAAAAGCTTATATGGGCAATTGGCTGCGGGTGTACCTGGATCGGTGGCGGGCATGGCAGAGGCACATCAAAAATATGGCCGTTTAAAATGGGATGAGCTCGTTGCACCTGCAGAAGCTTTGGCAGCCAATGGATTTAAAATTACCGCTAGGCAAGCTAGAGAATTAACGGGTATGAAGACAAGGTTAAAGAAGTTAAATTTGCTGGGTACTGCATTATTAAAAGAAAAAGTATGGGCTGAGGGCGATGTATTGGTGCAACAAGAACTAGCCAATACCTTAAAAAGGATCAAAGAAGAAGGACGCAATGGTTTTTATGAAGGGGCAGTGGCCGATTCAATAGTTGCCGAAATGAAACGAGGAAATGGCATCATTACCAAGCAAGATTTAAAAGATTATAAAGCAGTTTGGCGCAAACCTGTTTTGGGAACCTACAGAGGATATGACATCATTACCATGCCGCCACCATCAAGCGGCGGCATTGCTTTGGTACAGTTGCTTAAATCGGTAGAGGCTTATCCACTAAGCAAATGGGGTTTTAATAGCGATTCTACAGTTCAAGTAATGGTTGAAGCCGAGCGTAGGGTATATGCCGATCGGGCAGCACACCTGGGCGACCCTGATTTTTACCCAGTACCTCAACAAAAGCTGATCGAAAATGGTTATGTAAAAGCACGTATGGCTACGTTTAATTGGCAAAAAGCAAGCACAAGTGCCGAGATTAAAGCAGGTGAAATTGCTCCAGTTGAACATGAAGAAACCACCCATTTTTCTATTGTAGATAAAGATGGAAATGCGGTATCCATCACCACTACCTTAAACGGATCGTATGGAGCAGGCGTAGTGGTAAAAGGCGCAGGTTTTTTATTGAACAATGAAATGGACGATTTTTCGGTAAAACCAGGCTCGCCAAATATGTTTGGTTTAGTAGGTGGTGAAGCCAATGCAATTGCCCCGAAAAAACGGATGCTAAGCTCAATGACACCTGCAATTTTAGCAAAAAATGGAGAATTGTTTATGGTAGTAGGTACACCAGGTGGATCAACTATTATTACCTCCGTATTTCAAACGATTGTAAATGTGGTAGATTTTAATCAATCGATGCAAACTGCCGTAAATTCAAAGAAATTCCATCATCAATGGTTACCCGATCAAGTGGATATAGAACCGCAGGCATTAGACAGTTTAACGATAGAGAAACTAAAAGCCAAAGGCTATAAAATTGTTCCTCGCGGTGCAATTGGAAGGGTAGACGCCATCTTAAAAACCAAATGGGGTTATTATCAAGGTGGCGCCGACCCAAGGGGAGATGATAAGGCGATAGGGTGGTAA
>JACMOW010000232.1 GCA_014377775.1 Pedobacter sp.
AAACATTTATTTAACCAATTTTTCATCTGATAGAAGTTATTTTTAGTGGTGATGAAGAGATTTTGATTTGCATACTCGTTATGAAATAATTTTAATAAATCAAATTGTTTTCATCTGATAGCATAGGTAAACAATTTTTAAATCCTATTTTTGGAACTGCTTTCTACTAAACCCCTGATTTTACATGAACATCATCACCAAAACAGAGTTTGCAAAAGCGACCAAAATAGACAAATTAGGCGTTCCAGGTTTAGCTACGCTACTTATGGAGGTCATGAAGTTAAATGACATCAACAAGGTGTTTTCAATGAATGAGCATTTTTCGGGCTTAGAATTTGTTGATAAAATTTTAGAAACCGTAGGTGTTACGATTGATTTTGATGAAGAAGACCTGAAAAACATCCCCAAAACAGGTGGCTTTATTGCCATTGCCAATCATCCTTATGGTGGTATAGAGGGTTTAGCATTGCTAAGGATCCTTTGTACCGTTAGGCCAGAAGCTAAAGTGATGGTTAATTTTATTTTAAAGAAAATTCCAAATTTAAGCGAATTTTTTGTTGCGGTAAATCCGTTTGAAAACATACAACATTCATCCAGTATTAGCGGTTTAAAAGCTACATTCGATTTATTGCAAAGCGGAACACCGCTCGGTATTTTTCCTGCTGGCGAGGTATCTACTTTTAATCTTAACAGTCAGGAAGTAACCGATCGCTTATGGCATCCCGTGGTGGGCAAATTAATTTCGAGGGCTAAAGTTCCAGTCGTACCCATTTACTTTCATGGCAATAACGGGGTTCTATTTAATATTTTAAGCTTTATTCACCCAACATTAAGAACGGCTAAATTACCTTCTGAGTTTTTGAATAAGCAAGGGTTAAAAATTAAGGTGAGGATAGGAAAACCGATTAAGATCGAAGACATCTCTTATAAAAAAGACACCAACAAGCTACTTGATTTTTTAAGGGCTCGGACTTATGCTTTAGGCACTAGTTTAGAGGAGGAGAAGAAGCTCTTTAATCCAATTAATCTCTTTAAAAGAAAGAAAAAACCAGAACAAATTGTTGAAGAAACAGATCGGAACCTTATAGTTGAAGAAGTTTCCCAATTGCAAGATTTTAAGGTGTGGGAAGAGAAGAATTATGAGGTTTACATTACGCCAACAGCAAGTATTCCGCACATCTTAAGAGAGATTGGAAGATTACGCGAAATTACGTTCAGGGAGGTGGGTGAAGGCACGAATAAAAAAATCGATCTAGATAATTACGACATTTACTACAATCACTTATTTATTTGGGATAAAGATTTACAAAATATAGTAGGTGCCTATCGAATTGGAAAGGGTGATGAGATATTAGATACCATGGGCAGAAGAGGATTTTATCTTTCTGAATTGTTCAAAATCAAGGAGCCATTTTATCCGATTTTAAGACAGGGCATTGAACTGGGTAGGTCGTGGATCAGAAAAGAATATCAGCTTAAACCATTGCCTCTATTCTTATTGTGGAAGGGAATTTTGAAATACCTTGTCGACAATCCGAAATACCGATATATGTTTGGCCCGGTTAGTATTAGTAATAATTTTTCTACTTTCTCAAAGTCATTAATTGTAGATTACATTACTAAAAATCATTTCGATTACGAGCTAGCAAGCTATGTAAAACCAAAAAATAAATTTAAAGCGGATTTATCCCCTATCGACACGGACTTATTGGTAGAAAGTAGCGATTCTTTAAAAGATTTAGATGGATTAATTGCAGACATTGAGAACTCTCACATTAAAATACCTGTTCTTTTAAGACAATATTTAAACCTTAATGCAAAAATTATCTGTTTTAACATCGACCCTAAATTCTCTGATTGCTTAGATGGGTTCTTAGTAGTAGATCTACATCAAATTCCTGCAGAGATGTTAGAAAAAGTTGGAAAGAATTTTTAGCGAAAAATCATTCCTTTTATCAACTAACCTAAACTTATTACTAAATACAACCAAATATTTAATGATGTAAAGGTAAGGGAGCGATGTTAAGCTATCATAAAATATTGACAATTAGATTATACCTTTAAAGTTAATTTAATGTATATTTAATATTAATAAATTGTAAAGCAATTGAAGAGAGCAGTTTTCCATATTCTTTTTAAAGTAATCGCAATAGCAGGATTAGCTTTTTCTATTCAACCAAGCCAAGCTCAAAACTATAGTTTCGAATTTTATGACGGCACCTTTAATTTCAATGCTGATTCATCACTACGCATAAATTTTGATGCCGAATTAAGCAATCAATCCGTAAATAAGTTTTACGATCAAGTTAATTCTAGCAACTATAAGCCCATAATCAATTCGCTAATTAATTATAAAGAA
>JACMOW010000233.1 GCA_014377775.1 Pedobacter sp.
GAGCGCATAATTGTTATTGATTTGTGTTTATGATTTGAGTGGTATCAATGAGCTCGCAAGCTCGGTTAATTTTTTGAAGTAATGTCTAGGAATAAATTTTCGAGGTCTTTTCTTTCTATACCAATAGCATATACCTTAATGTCATTTTGCACTAATAATGTATTGATATTGGCCATGTCTTCTTTACTTTTAAAGACAATAGTAAAGTTGTTCTCTTTTTGTTGCAGAATTTCGGCGACTTCAGCTAATAATATAGCTGTTCTGTCGGCATTATCCGTTTCTATTTTGATGGTTGGTTTCGAAAGATTCTGTAAATCGGTTATCGTTCCCTGAAATAAAAGTTCACCTTTATTAATGATCCCAACATGTGTTGCGGTTCTTTCAATTTCGGCTAATAAATGGCTGGAAACCAATATGGTTTTGTTATGCTTTGTAGTTAAATCGATCATTAAATTCCTAATTTCGATGATACCGTTTGGGTCTAAGCCGTTGGTAGGCTCGTCTAATAATAACAATTCAGGATCAGAAACCAATGCAAGCGCAATGCCAAGGCGCTGTTTCATGCCTAATGAATATTTTCCTGCTTTTTTATTGGCTGCGTCGGCTAAACCTACTATACTTAACATTTCGGTAACTTTACTTTTTTTGATCCCTAAAAGTAAACAGCGATTAAGCAGATTTTCTTTGCCTGTAAGGTGACCGTAAATTGCAGGTTGCTCTACCAAGGCGCCCATCCGTTTTAAACTGGCAATGCGATGGGTGGTAATGTCTTTTCCAAAGATGAAAACCTGATCGCTTGGGGATTTTAGCAGATTTAGTAAAATTTTTATCGTGGTGGTTTTCCCAGCGCCATTAGGCCCTAAAAAGCCATAAATACTTCCTGTAGGGACTTGTAACGATAAATTTTTAACTACCGTTTGTGCGCCGAAATTATAGGTTAACCCCACGGTTTCTATTGCCAGATTACTCATCTTATTTTAAAATTGCAGTAGTTGCTTTTATAATCGAACCGGTTGTAGAAGGCGCTGCCTTTAAAGCAACTTCTTCATTTTGGTTGTTACCAATGCCCGATGTGGCAAAAGCCAATACGAACATCATAAATACTGGAACTAATAAAAGGATAAATGGCGAAACGTTTGATAATTTTTTCATGGTCTTTTAATTTTTTGTGGTTCTTAATCGTTTTGTTAAACAAATAGAATAATTAAATAAAACATGTTAAAATGTTTTAGACCAAGTGCATTTTATTATAGATAAACGGGTAAAATGACTAGTTTTATAACTCGTTGCCAGATTTAGCCATTTGGTAGAAAAAAAAAGCCAGTTGGTCGAAAGTAGTGGTTTAAAATAGCTTAAAAGCCTACTTTGCTTTCGTTAAAGGTGCTAATTAATTTTAAAAAATGATGAAAAGCAAAGGAGCATTAATTGTAAATCTTTTATTCTGGCTAGGGATAGGTACAATTATAGGTCTAGGTATACTCGAGTCTAAGATCAAAACGAACTGGTTTGATTTATGGGTAACATTTGGATACTATGGTATTATCAATGTTTCCTTATTTTTTATTAATTCGCTGATTTTAATTCCAGATGTGATTAAGAAACGCCAAAGGTCCTGGCTTTATCTATTCTTAATTATTGGATTAATTGCGGTAACAGTGGCTCTTAAGTTAGGGATTGCGTTGATGTATCCAGAAATTATTTTACAGCATACATTTCGTGGCAAAATTGTTGAAACAAGTTATTTTAACTTTATTGTTAAATCTTTCTTCGTCTCCGGTTTTTTTGTAGTTATAAGCGCCTTGCTAAAGTTTGCTGCAGATTGGTTTTCGAACGAGCGTATCCAGCGTAATTTAGAGAGTCAGAAAAAGGACATGGAGTTGCAGTTTTTAAAATCACAGCTAAATCCTCACTTCCTATTTAACTCTTTAAATAATATCTATTCACTTGCCTATCAAAAATCGGACAAAACTGCTGATGCAATTTTAAAACTTTCGGAAATTATGCGATATATGATTTATGAAAGTAACGACAGTTGGGTCGCTTTAAGTAAAGAAGTAGAATATGTACAGAGCTATATCGAGTTACAGAAATTAAGGTTTAAAGATGGAGCTGCGGTAGAATTAAAGTTAAATGGGGAGATCGACGCTCAACGTATTGTGCCCTTAATATTAATTTCTTTTGTAGAAAATGCATTTAAACATGGGGTTGCCAATGACCCCGAAGACCCTATTCGGATTAATATTATTGCCAATCAGAAGATTTTACATTTTAGCATTACGAATAAAAAGAACAAAACAAATAAGGATGCCATGGGTGGAGTTGGTTTAAACAATGTTGAGAGAAGATTACAATTATTATACCCCGATCGATATAAATTAAATATTGTAAATTCGGCTACCCATTACACAAGTGAATTGATGTTAGACATATGATATTAAAATGTATTGCTGTTGATGACGAGCCACTAGCGCTCGATATTATTGAAGATTATATTTCTAAAGTTCCATTTTTAGAATTGATTAAACGAACTGAAAATGCCATCGAAGCTTTGCAATTGGTGCAAGCCGGAGGTATTGATTTGGTTTTTTTGGATATTCAAATGCCCGATTTAACAGGGATTCAATTTCTAAAAATTGCAAGTGGCAAAGCGAATTATATTTTAACTACGGCCTATTCGCAATATGCATTGGAAAGCTACGATTTAAATGTTTCGGATTATTTATTGAAGCCCATTGCATTTGATCGTTTTTATAAGGCTGTAGAGAAAGTGCGGAATCAAATGCAGAAAGAAGAAGTTGACGTGGTAATCACACCAGCTACGCCGATTCAAGATTTCATTTTTGTGAAAACTGAACATAAAATACAAAAAATTCAGCTCGATGATATTTTATACATTGAAGGCTTAAAAGACTATATCTCTATTTTTACGAAAAGCGAAAGGGTAATCACACTTCAAAACATGAAGAAAATGGAAGAAACCCTGCCA
>JACMOW010000234.1 GCA_014377775.1 Pedobacter sp.
AGCAAAGAAATTGCCTGCGCCCATTGATGGTGCAATAACGATCTTAAAATCATGGGGTTTGGAAGTAATTATAGGTGAAACCGTAAGCGCAGATTATTATCAATTTGCTGGAAGTGACGCTTTACGTGCAGCAGATTTGCAAAAATATTTAAACGACACGGATATCAAAGCCATTATAGCGGGAAGAGGTGGCTATGGTACCATTCGTATTATTGATGAACTGGATTTTACGACGTTTAACGCGGCGCCCAAATGGCTAATTGGTTTTAGCGACATCACCGTTTTACTTTCTCACGCTTTAGCTATGCTGAATACCCAAAGTATCCACGCTCAAATGCCTTATACGTTTGAAGGAAGTACACCTGAAGCTTTAGATAGTTTGCGAAAAGTGCTTTTTGGTGAAGCAGTTAGCTACCAATATAAAAGCATTTTCCTTAACAAGCCGGGTAAGGTTGAAGGAACGTTGATTGGCGGAAACTTAACTTTGCTCGTTGCCGTTGAAGGATCGGTTTCGGAAATGGATTTTACCGATAAAATTCTTTTTATCGAAGATGTTGGAGAACACGAATATAGTATTGACAGAATGATGCGTATTTTGAAAAGAAAAGGTAAATTGAGTAAGTTGAGGGGCTTAATTGTTGGTGCATTTAACGAGGTGGAGAAAGAAAAAATCCCATTCGGACAAACACCTGAAGAAGTAATTAAAGACGTGATAAAGGAATACCACTATCCGGTATGTTTTAACTTTCCAGCAGGTCATATTGATGACAATAGAGCGATGGTACTGGGTGCAAAAGTCTCGTTAAACGTAAATGAACATAAAGTTGAATTTAAATATATATAAAATGGCAATTTTTGAAAGCTTAAGCAAATACCGTAATACGGGTTTATTAATAATGAGAATAGGTTTAGGCATTATGATGATGATGCATGGTTTTCCAAAGCTCTCGGGTGGCCTAGAAATGTGGATAAAAATTGGTGGAAGCATGAAGGTGATCGGAATAGATTTTTTTCCGATAGGATGGGGATTTATGGCAGCAGCTACCGAGTCGATTGGAGGCCTATTTTTGCTTTTAGGTCTTTTTTTCCGACCCGTAAACATTTTATTATTGTTTACGATGATTGTGGCGAGCCTTGTACATTTAATTGATCTAAAACAAGATATTATGGAGGCCTCTCATGCAATTGAGTTGGGTGTTGTGTTTTTAGGCTTGGTGTTTATTGGGCCAGGGAAATATAGCATTGATAAGAAATAAATTAGTAGGTTTCACTATCAGGCGGGATGCCGTAATCTATAAAAGCTACTTCTTCTTTAACTTTGTCTTTTTTCCCTGTAAAAATGGATTTCACCGCATTAAAAATTCCAGATAAGTGTTCTGCGTCTAATGATTTTCCAACTTTCCCAGATACCAGCGCTGCGATTGCTTTAGTTATTAATCCTGAACCTCTAAAAACGGTACTATTCAACAACATCGGCAGTATTATAGACATAATTTTTCCACTGATGTTGGTTTTTTCATCAAGCTTTAGAAAGCTATTAGGCGTAGCGTATCTTTTAATAAGGTTGCCTAAACTAAATTGTTTAATGTAAGTTTTGGTATCGTACTTGAGCATGATACCCTTATTTATATAATCTGCTTTTAGGCGATCAATTTCGAGATGTAAATCAGCTAAAGTTCGTATGTTCTTATTTGTCTTCATAGTCGTCGTCTTTATCGGCCACTTTATCGAAATACTTTCTTATCAATAAATTTACCAAACCTGGCTCCATAAATTTATCTTTAATTAGATAGATAATAATAGCCAAAATGATATAAATACCAGCTACACATCCAAAGCCTCTAGTAAAACTGCCTAAAACATCAGAAAGAAAGAGCGCAAGCGTAAACGTTCCAAATAGAAATGCCAACATAAAGCAAATAATTACTGTACCATTGGTAATTAAGTCTGCAAAAATTTTTGCTCCTTTTTCTACAGCAGATAGCCTTGTATATTCAATTCGGGTGTCGATGTACGCTTTTGCATCTAAAAAAATAGTTTCAATATCTTTTTCTTTCTGTTCTTCCATTGTTTTTTACTATTTTAAATTGCTCAAACGTTTTCTACTTCGTTAGAATACTCATTTTCAACATTGCGTAACTTGTCTTTAATCGAGTCAACTACTTTGTCTTTCAAGCTAGTAAGATTGTTAATTTCTTCGGCAGCTTTATCTTTAATCGAGTCGCCAAGATCTTTTAATGATTGATTTAACTTATCTCTGGTTTCGCTTCCCTTTTCTGGTGCAAATAATAACCCTATAGCAGCACCTGCCGCTAAACCTGCTAATAATGCGATTAATACTTTTGAATTATCGTTCATGATCTAAATTTTACTGTTTAACATTTTTTAATTATAACTCCTCTTGCTCCTAGATTGTTTTTATTCGTTCTAATCTTTCTGATGCTTTCGCACTTGTTTCGTAAATCCGAATTAACAAAAAGAAGTAAGAAAATAGGAGTGGTCCGAAAACCAATCCCAATATTCCAAATAATGGAATACCAATAACCACGCCAATTACAGTAATAATGGGATGAATATTTCCAACTTTTTTGGCAATCATAAAACGAAGCACGTTATCTATATTGATAATCACCACAAAACCAAAGATTAACATGGCCCAGCCTGCAAAATTATTTCCATCGGCCAATTGCAATAACGCAGCCGGCAAAAACACTACAGGCGGACCTAAAATAGGTACAAATGAAATAAATATGGTGATTACACCCCAAAAAAGAGGGTCGTTATATCCTAAAACATAAAAAGATAAACTCACTAACGAACCTTGTACCACAGAAATAAACCCTTGCCCAACTACATTTGCGTAGGTAGTGTTGCGCATTTCTTCAGCAAAGCGTCTGGCATTTTGTTCTCTAAACGGGGCATATTTTATTAGTGCGTTTTCAAAAGATTCTCTTTCAACCAACATAAAGTACAGTAAAAAGTACATCAATAACAATCCGAAAACAATATTAAATACGCCCGAAATTAGCGAAGGGAAAAGGCCGGTTGCCCAAGTTCCTGCTTTTTTTAAGCCATCTTCTATCATTTGGCTAGCACTCTCGCTAAAGTCAAACAAATGCTTTATTTTATTGAGCAGATTGGTAAAATAAATTTGATCATTATTTAACTCATTTATCTTCGCAATAACCATACTACTAAGGGCATAAAATGGAAGCACAATTACAACCAAAGAAATGAACAATAATAGGATTGCAGTAAAGCTTTTATTCCATTTTTTAACTTCTGCTAGATAAATATATCCTGGACGAAGTATAGTGTATAAGACTAGTGTGCTTAAAATTGAGCCAAAAATGCCTTGTAAAGAATAAGCGATTAAACAACCTAATGCTATAATAATAACCAGGTTTATACTGTTTCTTTGCTTATAAGTAAATATAGACATGTTAGCGATCTAAATCTATCGCCTTCATCTTATTGTAAAGCGTTTTGCGATCTATATTTAAAACTTTGGCGGCTTTAGTTTTGTTAAAGTTCACCTCTCTTA
>JACMOW010000235.1 GCA_014377775.1 Pedobacter sp.
AAAGGTTCTTCGAAATAACTTAGCGGAGCGGTTGGATCTTTAATGATTTCGAATAAGGTATGCCCCCAAGGCTTCCAAAAATTCTCTAAAACCTGACCATAAGTTTTATTTGTCCACACATCAAATAATGCTTTGTTCTGTGTGCCTTTTAATGGCATTGCATCAATATATATCGTACCATCAACTGGCATGATTGTATATTCTGGCAAGCGATTAAATAAATATGCAGAATAGAAAAAACGTGCTGCCAACTCTTCAAATTGTTGTTCAGAAAGTTTATGGTCTTTTATAGATTCTAAAATCTCGTGATGATATCGTTTATTGGTGCCATTATCCTGCAAACAGGCAATAATCCCAAAATCTTTAAACTTTAACGAAAAAGTAAGCGTATTAATTTCGTCGCGAAAACTAAAAGGCGTATTTGAATCCGATAAGGGAACGATAACCATAGACCATGGCGTAAAATCTTCAAAAACCACAGCACGGTGTATGCTTTGCAGCATGGTATGCAGGTTACCGAACTTATGCATCAGGCCTTGCGACATGTTCATGCCGTCGCCATTTAACTGGTTTAGCCTAATTGCTCCCTGCATCTCGATATACAGAAAACTATACATCAACTTGCCAATCCAATTAAATAAATCTATTTCTTCTAGTTTGAGCAAGCCCTCATATCCCTTTTTAAACGCCGCTTCAACTTTGTTCTCTAAGGGCTGTATAAAATCGTTGTAAATTCGAGGATTTGCCGGAACGGTTAAGCTTTTATACGTTCTAATGCTTTCGTCTAATAATTTGATCTGCTCGTCGCCACTTAAATTGGCCATTTCGATTAACCAATCTGCTAAAACACGAGCGGGTTCAACTGGCTTTTCTCCACTTAAAAAGCAAAGCTGATTTTTAAAATCAAAATTTTTAAAGGGTTGATATAATGCAATATTCATTTGGCCGCAAAAATAGGTATTATAGTTTATTAAACACTTTGACAAACTTCAAAAGTTTGTCAAAGTGTTTAAAGATCCGTCATCCGATGACGATATTTAATAACTATTGTAAAAACTGCTAATTTCGTCTACCAATTGGTTGTAGATAGGCTTAGTAAGCGCTAAAAACATCGCAGCAGGTGCGGGAGGCATTATTTCCCTTTTATTCGTAAATGCCAATTGTTGTTTACTTAGCGCCCTATCATCCCCTTTATAGCTTGCCCATTGGTCTTCCCAAAGGTATGTTCCAGTTAATTTTCGCTGACGAATTATCTTTTGACTATTCCAATCAATTACGGTCATATCTAGCAAGCCAGATGAAGTTATTCTTTTGACAAAGATGCTCAATGTTGCTTTTACTGTTCCATATATTGGGCCATCGGCTCTACTTTCACCAATTTTAACACTATCCTTTTTTAGTTTCTCAACACGTTCCTTTACATAGGTTTGTCCAACTACGAAATCATCAAATCGTAAGCGCATTACCTGATCTGGAACAATTTTTTGCTGATTGGCCTGTTGTTCACTATAGAAAATAACGAATTTATTCCGTTGATAATTACCCATCCACTCGCTTACCTGTTGTTGAAAATATTGATTGCTCAGCTCGTAATAATTACTATTTACACGAACGGGTTGAACCACTACTTTGAGTACCGCAGCCCAGTAGGCTTGATCCATTTTTTGCTGGGTATCTTTATAATTTGGATATAAATATTGTGCCTTTTCAAAGTTTTGATATGCTTTTCTAGCGCTTAATTTATCGCCTTCGTTTAATAAATTAATACCCAAAGCATAACGAACTTCTGCTGCTTTGAATTTACTTTCATTAAGTTCAGTCACAAATTTTTGTGGATATGGAACTACGGTAAGCGCAGATGGGGAGCTATTGATTTCGTTACTTAATTGATTAATTTGCTGATAATCGTAAAGGATCGATTCCCAACGCAACACATCCGACGACATTTTTGCCTCATCGATGTTTCTCAAGTGCTGTGCTAACGAGAGTTGGTATGCTGAAGCTAAAACTTGCATGGCTTCTTTGTTTTGCGGCGAATTTTGCAAACGATTCACTGCTTTGGTAACTGAAGCATCATAATCTCCTTTTTGTAAGGCGTTTTTTCCTGTGGTACATCCAACAATTAGTATGGATAAATAAATAAAATACCGTAATCTTGAAGTCGCTTTCATAATAATAAAAATTAGTCGTCAT
>JACMOW010000032.1 GCA_014377775.1 Pedobacter sp.
GGACCTGAAAGTGAGAAGTTGAAAAAGCAGGTTAAAAGTCTCGGGCTTAAAAATATATTTTTTGCTGGGCAAGTAACAAATGAAGAAAAAATATCACTCATAAAAAACTGTACTGCATTGGTCTTGTCTTCGCATTTAAGATCCGAGGCTTTCGGCATGGTGCTTGTAGAGGCGTCAATGATGTGTAAGCCAATGATTTCATGTGAAATAGGAACTGGAACATCATATGTTAATCTCCACGAAGAGACTGGCTTAGTCGTTCAACCTGAAAATATTGATGAAATGCATGAAGCAATGCAAACCATTTTAAATGATGCTAGTTTAGCTAAAACGTTTGGTGAAAACTCACGACGAAGGTATGAGCTTTTATTTTCAGGTCCAGCGCTAGGTCAAGCATATAAATCTGTCTATGCAGATTTAATTAAATAAATTATATATGTTTATATTATGAAGATAGTAGTTACAGGCGCAACAGGCTTTGTTGGAAAATCATTAATAGAAAAATTAAATCAAAAAAGTTTCTTAACTGTTGCAGTAGGTCGTAAATTAACAACCTCTAACGCAAAAGAATTTATTGCTCTATCTAATTTCTCAGAAAAAAATATTTGGCAACAAGGATTAATTAATTGTGATGTTGTTATCCACCTTGCAGCGCGTGTGCATGTAATGCAAGAAGTTTCTGAAAGCTCTTTAGAAGCTTTTCGAGGTATTAATTTATATGGCACTGTAAACTTAGCAAATGCAGCTGCAAAAGCTGGAGTGAAGCGTTTTGTATACGTAAGTTCTATTAAAGTGAATGGTGAGTCAACAACAACTAAGAAATTTATTGAAACTGATACTCCTAATCCGCTAAATCCATATGCTATTTCTAAATGGGAGGCTGAAAAAGCCTTGCGAAAAATAGAGCAAGAAACGGGTATGGAAGTTGTGATTTTGCGCCCACCTTTAATTTATGGCCCAGGGGTTAAAGCAAACTTTGCATCATTATTAAAGCTGGTTGATAAAGGTTTCCCGTTACCATTGTTAGGCTTTAGTAATAGACGTAGCTTAATTTTTTTAGATAATTTTGTGGATGCTATCATTATCTGTGTCACACACACGAATGCAGCAGGAAAAACTTATTTAGTGAGTGATGGTGTAGATTTATCAACGGCACAATTAGTAAGAAAAATAGCAGTTTCACTAAATAGGCGCAGTAATGTTTTTTATTTTCCATTAATAGTTATACGGCTATTTGCAAAGTTAATTGGTAAAACATCTAGTATTAATCGATTAACCGAGTCTTTAGTGATTGATAGCTCAAAAATTCGTAAAGAGCTTGATTGGCAGCCACCCTTTAGTATTGATCAAGGTTTAAAGATTACCGCTGACGCATATCTTAAAACATCAACTAGTGAACTAATTTAATATGCAGTTTTTACTCATTTCATTCTCAATTTGTTGTTTTGGATTGCTGCTGTTACTTAAAACTAAGCTAGTCAATATTGCGTTAGATAAACCAAATGAGCGTTCTTTACATATTAAAGAAACGCCACGCACTGGCGGGTTAGCTATAATGTTTGCTGTGTTAATTACTTGGTTGATGCTATCTGTTAATTGGTATTTGGTATTATTGCCATTTTGTTTAATGTTAGTTTCTTTAATGGATGATATTTATCATTTGTCAGTGAAGTGGCGGTTATTGGCACAACTTTTGATTAGCGTAATATTTGTATTGATGATGACTTCTGCAATCTCTTGGTGGTTAATAATCTCAATAACGCTGTTAATTACTTGGATGACCAATTTATATAACTTTATGGATGGCTCAGATGGCTTGGCAGGCGGTATGGGCTTATTTGGGTTTTGGGCTTATGCAGTTGCTGCTTTTTTGGTTGGAGACCTTAATTTTGCTTTGATGAATGGCGTTATTGCAGCAACATGCTTGGCATTTTTATTTTTCAATTTCTACCCATCAAAAATATTTATGGGAGATTCAGGCTCAATTCCTTTAGGTTTTCTAGCTGGGGCTATGGGAGTCTACGGATATTTTCAGGCGTTATGGCCGATTTGGTTTCCAATATTAATATTCTCACCTTTTATTGTGGATGCAACAGTAACTTTAATAAAACGTCAGGCAACAGGCGAAAAAATTTGGCAAGCACACCGAAGCCATTATTATCAACGATTAATACAAATGGGTTTTGGACACACAAAAACCGCGCTTGCTGAATATACATTAATGTTTACATTATCTTGCACCAGCATTTTGATGCTTGATACAAACTCTGTCTGGAAAATGTCATTTATGATTATTTGGTGTATTGTTTATTTTATTTTGATGTACTTGATTGATGAAAAATGGAACAAACAAGTGTGCTAGTGGCAATTTTAGGTAAAATAAGTAATGCCTAAAAAATCAACATTTAACCTGATGCGTAATTGGCATTTTCTGACCAATCCCCGCTCATTTTTAGCGTTAATGCATGATATATTGACTGCCTGCATAGCTTGGGTTTTGGCCTATTTGCTGCGATTCAATTTCGATATCCCACCAGAGTTTGCAAAATCCGTTTTACTCAATGCTGCTTGGATATTGCCTCTACAGATCTTATTTTTTATCAGTTTTGGCTTATATCAAGGCGTTTGGCGTTTCGCCAGTTTGCCAGATCTTAAGCGTATATTAAAGGCAGTAGGCCTATCTACGCTCGCTATTGGGACATTTTTACTCATGTTTCAGCCGTTTGATATCGTACCTAGATCAGTATTGATTCTCGATCCTATTTTTCTAATCTTGATGATGGGGGGGAGTAGATTTACTTATCGTGCTTGGAAAGAACATAAGCTATATGGTTTTACGCTTTTGCAAGGTAAGCCAGTATTGATAATGGGTGCCGGTGAAGCTGCTATCGCGTTAGTAAAAGATTTGCAGCGTTCTAAAGATTGGCAAGTCATTGGGTTGTTAGATGATGATGATTCTATCCATGGCAGGCAACTAATGGGCGTTAAAGTACTTGGTAGTATCAATGACATCGCTAAGCTTGCTTCTGATTACGGAGTTGAGCACGTCATTGTGGCAATGCCTTCTGTCATGCATCAACAAAGAAGGAACGCTGTGAATATAGCCACCCAAAATGGTCTTACAGTGTTAACCGTACCAGCCTTTGATGATTTAATGAGTGGAAAATTTAGTGTTTCTCAAATAAGAAAAGTTGAAGTTGAGGATTTATTAGGCCGAGAGGCGGTTGACTTAGATAATATGGGCTTACATGCCTTAATTGAAGGACATGCCGTCCTAGTGAGCGGGGCAGGTGGTTCAATAGGCTCTGAGTTATGCCGTCAAATTCTTAAATTTAAACCTAGTCAATTGATTTGTCTTGATATCTCTGAATATGCGCTTTATACATTAGAGCAAGAATTAAATCTGCTAGGTGCAACCAC
>JACMOW010000236.1 GCA_014377775.1 Pedobacter sp.
ACGACTTTTTCACGTCCATTTTTTGTATCAAATATTCTGTGCTATTATTCCCCAAAATAACATAATTTTGCATGAATTAAAGCATTAATATACTAATAATTTTCTCTTTGAAAAGTAAAAAATCTATTATCGAAACTGCAGCTGCTACTTTTAAGCTAGAATCTGAAGCAATTTTAAATCTAATACCCCATATAAACGACGATTTTGTTGCTGTTATATATGCGATATTAGAAAGTAAAGGTCGAGTTATTGTTACTGGGATTGGAAAAAGTGCCATTATTGCTCAAAAAATTGTAGCTACTTTTAATTCTACCGGCACACCAGCAATTTTTATGCATGCTGCAGATGCTGTGCATGGCGATTTAGGGATGATTCAACAAAATGATATTGTAATTTGCCTATCAAAAAGCGGAAATACGCCAGAGATTAAGCTATTAGCTCCATTATTAAAGCAATCAGGCAATTTATTGGTAGGAATGCTAGGAGAGATAGACTCGCACCTTGCTCGTACGGCTAATTTTATTCTCAACACCACCGTAGAAAAAGAGGCTTGTCCGCATAACTTAGCACCCACTACAAGTACTACTGCTCAATTGGCCATGGGCGATGCATTAGCGATTTGCTTATTAGAGGCGAGGGATTTTAACACCGATGATTTTGCAAGATACCATCCAGGTGGATCCTTAGGGAAACGCCTATATTTGAAAGCAGGCGATATTGCTTTAAAAAATGAAAAGCCAGCAATTTCTCCTTCTGCAGCAGTTAAGGATGTTATTATAGAGATCAGCAAGAATAGATTAGGAGCTGTTGTGGTTCTAGAAAACGATAAAGTGATGGGTATTATTACAGATGGAGATATTAGAAGGATGCTCGAAAAATATACTGATATTAAGCACATCAAGGCTTCTGATTTGATGAATATTAGTCCAAAACAAATAGATAAAGAAGAATTAGCATTATTGGCATTAGATATCATTAAGAAAAATAACATTACTCAGCTATTAGTAATGGATGGAAATAAGTATTGTGGAATGATACATTTGCATGACCTTTTAGATGAAGGCATTATTTAAATAAAATTATGAACAAAAATAATTACGCCTTAATAATGGCCGGTGGTGTTGGAAGCCGTTTTTGGCCAGTTAGTAGAACAGCTTTTCCAAAACAATTTATCGATTTTTTTGGTGTTGGAAAAACACTTATTCAAAGCACTTACGATCGATTTACGAATATTTGTCCACCAGAGAATATTTTTATTGTTACCAACGAAATATACGTCGATTTAATTAAAACGCAATTACCTGCATTAGGTGAAAATCAAATACTTGCTGAGCCCATTATGCGTAATACAGCCCCATGTATTGCTTATGGCTCGATGAAAATTGCAGAGATCAACCCCAATGCCGTGATCGTAGTTGCGCCATCCGATCATACCATCGCCAATCAAAATGGATTTATTCAAGCCATTAATCAATCACTTCAAGCTGCCTCAGAAAATAATTGTTTACTTACTTTGGGAATTAAACCAAATCGACCAGATACCGGTTATGGTTACATTCAATATGAAAATGAAGTATTGACAAATGATGAGACGATACATAAGGTTAAAACGTTTACCGAAAAGCCAAACTTAGAATTGGCGCAATCGTTTATTCAAAGTGGTGATTTTTTATGGAATTCAGGGATTTTTATTTGGTCGGCAAAAGAAATTAATAAAGCATTTGAGAAACATTTGCCAGATATGTATGAAATATTTCAGCAGGGAAAAATTTTTTACAATACTCCAAATGAAGTAGAATTTATTGCCAATGCTTACCTGCAATGCACTAATATATCCATCGATTTTGGTATTATGGAAAAAGCAGATAATGTTTACATACTGCCGGCAGACTTTGGTTGGTCAGATTTAGGAACTTGGGCATCGATTTACGAAATGGCTGAAAAGGATTATGTGGGCAATGCTGTTATTCCAACTAAAAAAGTGATGATGTACGATTCGTCTAATTGTATGGTGAATGTACCTAAAGACAAACTAGTTATCCTTCAAGGACTACATAATTACATCGTGGTAGAGTCTAACAACATCTTACTCATCTGCCCAAG
The DNA here is from genome assembly GCA_014377775.1 of Pedobacter sp. GTDB lineage: Bacteria > Bacteroidota > Bacteroidia > Sphingobacteriales > Sphingobacteriaceae > Pedobacter. The sequence goes on from JACMOW010000236.1 coordinate 2,104, forward strand.
ATCGGAAGAACAAAATGTGAAAAGTATTACGGCAGATGTAAAAGCAAAATTTGGCAACAAATTTATTTAAACGTGCCTCTGTCGAACTGCCTCGTACAAAATTACCCCGGCAGATACGGATACATTTAATGATTCTATCTTACCAGACATGGGTATTTTTGCTAGATAATTAGCTACTCTTAACAATTCATTCGAAATTCCCTCATCTTCTGATCCCATAACAATTGCAGTGGGTAAAGTATAATCGGGCACATAGATTAAATCATTTGTTTTTTCGGTACATGCAACAATCTGTAATCCACTATCTTGAAGAAACAAACATGTTTTATGTAAGTTAGCATGTCTACAAATTGGAATGCTAAACAACGCTCCTGCTGATGTTTTAATGGCATCGGCATTAATTTGAGCTGCATTTTTTAGCGGAACAACAATGGCGTGAACCCCAACACAAGCTGCAGTTCTGGCAATGGCACCCATGTTACGAACATCAGTAATGCTATCTAAAATTAAGATTAAGGGGATCTCCCCCTTTTCGAAAACTGCAGGAATAATATCCTCAATATTTTGATAGGTAATTGGCGAGATGACAGCAATTACACCCTGATGATTTTTTTGGGTCATCCTGTTCAATTTCTCTACGGGTACCGAACTCAATGGAATTAAGGAGCCGCTTAAAAGTGTTTTTAGTTCTGTAAATAAATCACCAGCTAAGCCACGTTGTAAATAAATAGTTTCTATATCACGCCCTGCTTTAATGGCTTCAATTACTGCTCTAATACCAAAAACAAATTCATTATTTTCTTTTACGCGTTGCGGTCTTCTAATATTATCCATACTTATTAATCTGACACAAAAGTAGTTGTTTTTAAGGTAAGAAAACTCGTGTTTTGGAAATAGAGAATTGGATAGAGAAAATAGAGAATGGGGAATAGATATTATGACTAATTAAACTCCATGTCTATTCCCAATTTCCCATTCCCCAATATGAGATTATTTTTTCTTATCAACATAAAATTGTTTAGAAATAACTAAAAGATGTTAAAACAATCTTAAAATGCAATCCCTTAGCCCACAGTATGTTTAAAAAGATTTAAAAATTCAATCGTTCTTTTGCCTAATTTTGAAGATATGATTACCGATAACGAACCACAAGGTCAAGGAAAATTTACAACTTCAGCACGAAAAAGCAGATTAGCTACTTCTATGAATACAATGGGCAAGATACCGCCACAGGCTATAGATTTAGAAGAGGCTGTATTAGGCGCGCTAATGCTTGAAAAGGATGCCCTATCAACCGTTATTGACATCTTAAAGCCAGAAGTTTTTTATCAGGAAGCACATAAAAAAATATTTGAAGCGATTCAACAATTATTTCAAAAATCGAAACCTGTTGATATTTTAACGGTAACGGCAGAAATGCGTCAACAAGGTACTTTAGAAATGGTTGGAGGTGCCTATTATATTACTAATTTAACCAATCGTGTTGCTTCTGCTGCAAATATTGAATATCATGCGAGAATTATTTCCCAAAAATACATACAGCGTGAGCTAATTCGAATTTCGACAGAAATTATTACCAACGCGTACGAAGATACTACCGATATTTTCGATTTGCTAGATCACGCAGAGAAAAACTTATTTGATATTGCCCAAAATAATTTGCGTAGAGACACACAAAAGATGGACGAGATCATTAAACAATCTCTAGCTACATTGGAAGAATTACGAACAAAAACAGATGGCCTAACTGGTGTTCCTTCAGGTTTTACAGATTTAGATCGGATTACTGGCGGATGGCAAAAATCAGATTTAGTGATTATTGCGGCCAGACCAGCAATGGGTAAAACTGCGTTCGTACTAACCTGCGCTAGAAACGCCGCCGTAGATTTTAAAAAACCTGTTGTTGTATTCTCTTTAGAGATGTCGTCTGTTCAGTTGGTAAATCGTTTAATATCAGGGGAAACTGAAATTGAACAAGAAAAAATTAGAAAGGGAAATTTGGCCGAGTGGGAATGGCAGCAGTTACACAGTAAAATTGGTACGCTCACTGAAGCTCCACTCCTCATTGATGACACCCCTGCCCTAAATATATTTGAGTTTCGTGCAAAATGTCGTCGCTTAAAATCGCAATACGACATTCAAATGGTGATTGTAGATTACCTCCAATTAATGCATGGAAAAGGGGAAGGACAAAGTGGTGGTGGTAACCGTGAGCAAGAGATTGGTAGTATATCAAGAGCATTAAAATCAGTAGCAAAAGAGTTAGAAGTTCCAGTATTGGCCCTCTCACAATTAAGTAGAGCAGTAGAAAATAGACCCGGTCAAAATGGGAAAAGACCATTACTTTCCGATTTACGTGAATCGGGATCTATTGAGCAGGACGCAGATATGGTACTCTTCTTATACCGCCCTGAATATTATGGAATAACAGAAGATGAAAGTGGGCGCTCCCAAGCGGGTATCGCTGAAGTAATTATCGCAAAGCACAGAAACGGTGAAACTGGAATAGTTCCGCTTCGATTTATTGGTAAATACGTGAAATTTGCAGATCTGGAAGAGAGTTTTATGCCTCAAAATAGTTTTTCATCAGAAAGTGCAGCAATGTTACCTTCCTCTAGTTTCAACAGACCATCAGGTAATGTAATTATTAAGCCCTCGAGCATGAATGACATGCGTGATGAGGATGCACCTTTTTAAATAAAATATCCTAAAATAACTCCTCCTAATACAATGAAGGGTGGACTAATTTTCGTATATAAGAGCAATAAGAAAGTTGTAACTAAAATTGTTATTGCTAACCAGTCTACTCCTATAGGTTGTACCAGCAAAATAAATGCTGCAATAATGAAACCAACACTCACTGCATTAATCCCTGATAAAGATTGCTTAATTCGGGTAATTTTCTTTAAATCGCCCCAAAAAGGAACAATAAACAATACCAGTATTAACCCTGGTAAGTTAATACCTAAAACGCCTAACAAGCCTCCTAATATCTGACCAGACGCACCATATCCGCCATGCTTCATACTTAGTGCACCTAAATAACTGGTAAAAGAAAATGTTGGACCAGGCAAAATTTGCTGCAAAGCAAAGCCTGAAATAAAATCAGTTTGTATTAAATAGTGTTTCATTTGCACAAATTCCGTAAACATCAATGGCACTAAAACTTGTCCACCACCAAATACAAAAATACCATTACGATAAAAATTCTCGAAAAGCCTAATGGGTAAACTAAAAGGAGACGTTCGGTTGATAATTGCTCCCAACATCGCCATAAAGAGTAGTAAACCAATAAAATAGCTTAATTTTCGAGGGTTTATGTTGGCAAACAAGCGAACTCTAATTTGAGCTTCGTCTGTTGGTGTACCTATGGCCGACGACACCATTCCGCCGATGAATATAGCGATTGGGAAAACATAGGCATTTCTTAATACCAATGTAGCAATAACAGCGGCAAAAGCAAGTAAGATGGCAATTTCGTTTTTCAGCACCTTTTTTGCTAAATGAAAGGCTCCGTATGCAACAATCCCGAGGGCAATGGGATTTATAAATTTTAAAATTTCTATAAACTTTTGCTTTTGGTCTAATAATGCATAGCTAATTGCAGCCATGGTCATGATGGCTGCGGATGGTAAAATCCAAATAAGGAAAGTTATAATCGCTAGCTTTAATCCACCCACTTTATAAGCTATGCCTACCAAAGTTTGAGTTGATGCAGGGCCGGGTAAAACCTGAGCAAGCGCATTTAATTCTAGTAACTCTTCTTCTGATATAAATTTATTGTTTTTAACGAAATAGCGCAGTAATAGCGATATATGGGCTTGTGCACCACCAAATGCAGTAAATGTGAAAAATAATACATTTCTAGTAAATAAGAGCTGTCTGTTGGCCATCCTATAATTCTATCATCCAAAAATAATAGTCTTGTTTAATCATCTTCATAATCCAATCCAGCAACGCTGTGATAAGCTCCCTGTAATTCAGAAAACGAGTGCATGTCTTTTTTCGCTCTTGCCCTTACCATTCCATTTTTATAGGTTTCGATCGCTTTTTCATTTTTATTTTCCTTTTCATACAACTTACCTAAATGATAATATGTTCCTACATAATTGGGGTGTTCTTCAATTAACCTTAAAAAGTAATGAAATGCATTTTTTTTGTCATTTATTACATTGTATTCTGTCGCTATAGCGTATAGTATAAATGGATCATTTGAATCATTTGTTAAAAATTCTAATAACTTCGATAATCGGTTGTTTTGCATTTTAAATCAAGCTTTTTTAATTAGATTTGCATAAAAGAAAATTTATATCATCCATGAAAGCATCCTGAGATACAAATTTAAGTAAAAACGATCTAATGATTGCTTAAAAATCAAATATGTAAATTATGAAACCATCTTGAGATACAAATTTAAATAAAAACGATCTCATGATAGCTGAATAACCATTAAAAATCAAATATGTAAATTATGAAAATATTAGTTTGTATAAGTAACGTTCCAGATACCACAGCAAAAATAACTTTTACTAATGATAATACACAATTCAATACTGCAGGGGTTCAATTTATTGTAAATCCTTATGATGAAATTGCCCTGTCCAAAGCAATTGAACTTTGTGAAGGTGGAAAAGGTACGATAACGGTGATCAATGTTGGAGAAAGCGTTACAGACCCAACGATTAGAAAGGCATTAGCTATTGGTGCTGATGATGCAGTTAGAGTAGATGCATACCCTCGTGATGCTTATTTTACAGCGTTTCAAATTGCACAATATGCAAAATCGAACGATTTTGATATGATTTTATGTGGACGCGAGTCAATAGATTACAATGGTTCGCAGGTTGCAGCTATGATTGGTGAGTTTATGGATATTCCATCCATATCGATCATTAAGAAATTAGATTTTGATGGTACTACAGCCATAATAGAGCGTGAAATTGAGGGTGGAAAAGAAATAGTTTCTGTTACTGGAAAGTTTGTTGCAAGTTGTGCAGAAGGTACTGCTGAGGCAAAAATTCCGAATATGAGAGGAATTATGTCGGCCAGAACCAAACCGCTACAAGTTATCGCTGCTGAATCTATTGAAGAATTGGGTAAGGTAACTAAATTTGAAACTCCTGCGCCACGGGGTACCGTAAAATTAATTGCTGCAGAAAATGCGGAAGAATTAATTAATCTACTTCACAGTGAAGCTAAGGTAATATAGTCGCTAGCGATAAGCGTTTTAATAGCCATACGTAAAACAATTAACAAAATTTAAACCCCCTCTTGGGATTAAAATAAAAAATATGTCAGTATTAGTATATGTAGAACAAGCGAATGGTAAATTCAAGAAATCTGTTTTCGAAGCGGTTTCTTATGCCAAAGCGATTGCCGACAAACAAAGCACTAACTTAATCGCCATTTCGATAGGTAATGTTGCCGATAGCGAGCTAAAAGAATTAGGAAAGTATGGCGCTTCAAAGGTATTAAGTGTTACCAATGATCAATTAAATAGTTTCGTAAATCAAGCATATGCCGCTGTAATTGCCGAAGCTGCGCTTAAAGAAAGCACTAATATCATTGTACTGTCGAACTCTTTTTCTGGTAAAGGTTTAGCGCCAAGAGTTGCTGTTAAGCTTAAAGCAGGTTTAGTTGATGGAGCGGTTGAATTACCAAATTTTGATGGAGGATTTAGCGTTAAAAAAACTGCCTTTTCTGGCAAAGCCTTCGCTGTAACGAATTTAACCTCTGCAAATAAAGTAATTGCATTAAATCCAAATGCTTTTGGTGTGAAAGAGTCTGCTGTTGATACGGTAATTGAAGACTTCAGTCCGACAATAAAATCTACAGATTTAGTTGCTATTGTAAAAGAAATTGTGAGAGCAACGAATAAGATTTCACTACCTGATGCGGAATTGGTAGTTTCTGCTGGTAGAGGATTAAAGGGGCCAGAAAATTGGGGAATGATCGAAGAATTGGCTGAACTTTTGGGTGCGGCTACTGCTTGCTCGAAACCTGTATCTGATGCCGATTGGAGACCACACTCTGAACATGTTGGTCAGACAGGTATTGCCATTAGCCCTAATTTATACATTGCTATTGGTATTTCTGGTGCCATTCAACATTTAGCTGGCGTAAGTTCTTCAAAGGTAATTGTAGTCATAAATAAAGATCCAGAGGCGCCATTCTTTAAAGTTGCCGATTACGGCATTGTTGGTGATGCATTTGAGGTTGTTCCCAGAATTATTGCGGCCTTAAAAGCACATAAAGGATAGTTCTGCAATAAATATATGAAGAAAGTAAAACTCGACATCGTAGGTTTATCGTATAGCCAAACGCAATCTGGCGCATACGCCTTGGTATTAGGTGAAGTTAATGGACGTAGAAGATTACCAATCATTATTGGTGCTTTTGAAGCACAGGCTATTGCCATTGAGATCGAGAAAATGACACCTACTCGTCCGCTTACGCACGATTTATTTAAAAGTTTTGCTCAACTTTATCATATACAAATTCTTGAAGTGGTGATATATAATTTGGTTGAGGGCGTTTTCTTTGCAAAGCTCATTTGTAGTGATGGAGAAAATACACAAGAAATTGATGCACGTACCTCTGATGCAATTGCCTTAGCGGTACGTTTTAACGCCACCATCTACACTTATGAATTTATCTTATCATCTGCCGGAATAGTAATTGAGGGTAATGATTTTTTGTTTTTAGAAAATATGGATTCGATTGCAAAAGAGCATAGTTCTGAAGATGTGCAAACATCTATTCCAGTTTCAAGCTATCAATCTTTAACCGATGAAGAATTACAGCAAAAATTAGAAGAATCATTAGCTGAAGAAGCTTATGAGCGGGCTGCTCGGATCAGAGATGAAATTGCTAAGCGTAATGCTAAATAAAGTTTTTTTAAGTTCTATATCATTAATATTTTAAATTAGTTATAACTTACAGCTGCTTTATAACTAAACTAAACTTCATCAGCCATCTTGAGAACAAATGAAGTCAAATAATAAACCGAAAAAACTAAAAATATGAGCATTAAATTTCGCTTAACCCTAATGAACTTCCTACAACTTTTTGTATGGGGGGCTTGGTTAATTACAATTGCTAACTATTGGTTTGGCACCAAGCAATGGGATGGTGAGCAATTCGGTTTAATTTTTGCAACCATGGGATTTGCATCCTTATTTATGCCAACCATTACAGGTATAATAGCAGATAAATGGGTGAATGCAGAAAAGCTATATGCCATACTTCACATTTTATATGCGGCTACTCTATTTTACATTCCGCAAGTAGATACACCGAATGGATTTTTTTGGATTATATTTCTAGCCATGTGCTTTTATATGCCAACTATATCTTTAAGTAATTCCATATCTTATACAACCTTGAAATCGAGTAATTTAGACGTTGTTAAAGATTTTCCACCTATTCGAGTTTGGGGAACCATTGGTTTTATTGCGGCGATGTGGATCACGAATTTAACTGGTAGTAAGGCAAGTGCTAATCAGTTTTATATTGCTGGTGTTGGAGCATTGGGATTAGGTTTATACGCGCTTACCTTACCCAAATGTGCACCTTCTAAATTATTGGAAGAAAAAGCTACTTTTTTTCAGCGACTTGGTTTAGATGCATTTAAGTTATTTGCAGATTATAAAATGGCTCTATTTTTTATCTTCTCGATGTTTTTAGGTGGTGCTTTACAACTAACCAACATGTATGGTGATGTATTCCTAGATGAATTTAAGTTATTTCCTATTTATGCGGAATCATTTGTGATTAAATATTCGACTATCATTATGTCTATTTCACAAGTATCTGAAACTTTATTTATTTTGGCAATTCCATTTTTCTTGAAACGTTTTGGTATTAAAAAGGTAATGGTAATTGCCATGTTGGCATGGGTTTTTAGATTTGGTCTATTTGCCTATGGCGATCCTGCAGGTAATTTATGGATGATTGTATTTTCTTGCATAGTATATGGTATGGCGTTCGATTTCTTTAACATCTCGGGATCTCTTTTTGTAGAAACCTCTACTACTGCAAAAACGCGTTCATCAGCTCAAGGATTGTTTATGATGATGACAAATGGTTTTGGCGCTGTATTAGGCAGCGTTATTTCGGGTTGGATGATTCAAAAATATTTCACTAAAGGATATACCACAATCCAGTCGCTAGCCGATCATGTTGGCTCAACTATAAATGATGTACATTTATTAAAATTCTTAGGCAATAAGGGAATTACTGTTCTATCAAATGGCGATTTAAGTAAGGCATTGGATGTTAAAGATTGGCACAATATATGGCTTTCGTTTACCATTTATGCGTTAGTTATAACGGTATTATTTATGATTTTCTTTAAACATAAACACACAAAATTAGAAACCATTTCTCATTAAACAAAACCTTAAAAATGTCGGCGTTTAAGCTAAGAAAAGAAAATGATTGTCTCAATTGTGGGAAAATAGTTAAAGAGAATTTCTGTCCGAATTGTGGACAAGAGAATATCGTAGTAAAGGAAGATGCCTTACACATGGTAACGCACGCGGTAGCTGATTATTTTCATTTTGAGCATAAATTTTTTGGTACCCTAAAACCATTATTGCTAAAACCGGGACAACTTACTTCATCGTATGTTGCAGGGAAAAGAGTTTCTTTTATCCATCCTATCCGATTATATATCTTTGTGAGTATCGTTTTTTTCTTGGTGATTTTTAGCGGTAGTAAAACCGAAAAAGAAACGGGAGAAAAACCAAAAGCGGGGAAAGTGAATTCGGCAAAAGAACAGGATAGTTTACAGGCCAAAAAAATTAGAGACCTAGAAGAAGCAATGAAATACGTGCCCATTAAGGGTTCAGTTAAAGATAGCATCATTAAAGCAGCGAAGGAAGATATTAAAAATGATGGCGTCAAAGCCAATACAACTGTTGACTTACGCTCTGGTAAAAAAAATAAATGGAATGGTAGTTGGATTTCGAAGGATACAACCGTTGCCGGATACGAAAAAAGTCAATTAGCTTTACCAAAGAATAAAAGAGATGGATTTATTAAACATTATATTAGTAAAAGAAGTATAGAACTTAATAACTATCCTGATCCTACAATAAAGCTTAAAGAAGATTTACTTCATAACATCCCTAAAATGATGTTTTTATTGTTACCGCTTTTCGCTCTGATCTTAAAACTAGTTTACATCAATAAAAAGAAATACTACTATGAACACTTAGTTTATTCGTTCCATTTACATTCTGCCATATTTTTAAGCGTACTTTTAACCTTATTATTACAATGGTTTTTTGCTTTATTTTATGATATAAATGGTTGGCTTACCTCATTCTGTTCTATTTACATAATATGGTACATCTACCGATCGCTCAGGACATTTTATGCGAGTACAAGGTGGGTAACAGTGTTAAAAATGCTATTCTTGTTTTTTGCATATAGTTTTGTACTAACCTTCTGCCTACTTATCATTATCGCCTTTAGTTTTGTAATGATCTAAATTTATCTTTTCTCAATCGGCACAAAATCCATATCAATGTCACCTACATAAATTTGGCGTGGCCTACCAATAGGTTCCTTATTCTCGTGCATTTCTTTCCATTGTGCAATCCACCCTGGTAAACGACCCAAAGCGAATAGAACTGTAAACATATCTGTTGGAAAACCTAAAGCTCTATATATGATGCCTGAATAAAAATCTACGTTTGGATATAACTTTCGATCGATGAAATAAGAGTCGCTTAACGCAGCTTCCTCTAACTTCTTAGCAATTTCTAAGACCGGATCATTGATTCCTAATTTCTCTAAAATATCATCGCATGCTTTTTTGATAATTTTTGCTCTAGGATCGAAGTTTTTATACACACGGTGCCCAAAGCCCATCATGCGAAATGGGTCGTTCTTATCTTTCGCTTTATTGATCCATTTTTCAGTGTCACCACCGTCTTCTTTTATTAACTCTAGCATTTCAATTACTGCCTGATTTGCCCCACCATGCAACGGACCCCACAATGCAGAAATACCTGCTGATACTGAAGCATATAGATTACAATCTGAAGAGCCTACTATTCTAACGGTAGACGAAGAGCAGTTTTGCTCATGATCGGCATGAAGAATGAGTAAGGTATTCATAGCGCTAACCACTACTGGATCAATTTCAATCTCTTCGGTACGTTGACCAAAAATCATATTCATGAAATTAGTAACGTAATCGTATTTATTTTTAGGATAGATGAGTGGGTGACCTAATGATTTTTTATAAATAAATGATACGATGGTTGGAAACTTAGCCAATAATTTTATCATGGTTAAATTCATTTCTTCTTTGGAAGAATTTGCATTTAACGACTCTGGATAAAATGTTGATAAAGAACAAACTAATGATGCCAACTGAGCCATTGGATGAGATTTAGAAGGATATCCATCTAAAAATTTCTTCATGTCTTCATGTATTAGCGTATGGCGACTAATTACAGACTGAAAATCATTTAATTCTGATGTAGTTGGTAAGGCTCCATAAATTAACAAGTAAGCAACTTCTAAAAAAGTAGATTTTTCTGCCAATTGCTCAATAGGATAACCACGATATTTTAAGACACCCAATTCTCCATCTAAAAAAGTGATGGCGCTTCTAGTAGAACCTGTGTTCTTAAACCCAGAATCTAAGGTAATGTAACCTGTTAAATCTCTTAGTTTTGAAATATCGATAGCCTTTTCTCCCTCTGTACCCGTAATAACTGGGAACTCATACGTTTTTCCGTCTATCTTAATTTCTGCAATATCTGACATATAATTATAGTTTTATAAATAACAAAAATAGTTAATCTGTTTTAAATTTGGGTTATTTAGCTTTTATTTCCTCCAAAACTGCACCACACTCCATCATCTCACTACCATAGTATGGATTTTGAATTTTTTTCTCAGAAGATAACCAATCACCCCCATTCCCATTATTGGCCATCGGACAATGCTGCACATAAATTGTTCCATTACTAAAAGCTGCGTGTTTGAACAAAGCAATCACATCCGCACTTAAAGAAGTAAATGCTTTGCGCTGTGTGGCAATATCTTTAGCTGTTACTATTGTACCGGCTGTTAAAGCAGTGTTTTCGCAGCCAGCATAGCCCTTTAGAGACGAGACTAGTGATTTGGCTGCTGATTTCGATTCGTCAAATTTTGTAGCTACTAAAGCGTCTTTTAACCTTAGATAGTCAGTATAAATCTGGCTAACCTTTTCATCGCTAAAGCTAAGCTGCGTTAAGTTAGTATCTATCTTTTTTGCTGAGCTGGTGTCTTTATTTTCGGTACTGTTGCAAGCCAATAAAACGAGTACAATGCCTATTCCAAGATATTTTTTCATGTGTAACTTTTTTATCAGACAAATGACGTAATTAAAGCACTAAATGTCTGTTTTCATATTTGTTTTATATTGTCGCTCAAAATAGCATTTATAATTTTAAATTAACAAAAAAGGGCATTTTTAATTATAAGAAACGTTTATAAATCAATAAATTCATTAAAACCATTGCCATACCATAAAATATATCTTCAAATGGAATGGTAAGTATTCGCCAACCAATTATTTCATTTTCATTGTACCAAACTACCGGATTTTCAATTCCAGTACCCGTAAGTACTCCGTTTACAATTAAAAATGGAAAAAGTAGGATGAAATAAATGAGGTAAAATTTCATCAACCACTTTACACGAACAATATATTTTGCAATTAATAATAATAGGGCCAAAGTTAAAAAAGCAAACAAAGTATAAGCTTTATCAAAGTTCAAAAAAGCAGATACTAAAAGGACAATAATGAGAACTAGACTTACAAAGTTATCTTGTTTCAGATCATTTATCCATAAATCGAGGCAATGATAGGTAAATACGCAAGCATAAGGAATACAAAAAAAGAAAAGAACTTCTTCTATAGGTAAGTTAAAAATATAAATTCCTACCAGATAATTTTTATTGAACCCCCAAACACCCAAATGAGTGAAATATTCATCCCAGATCAAAAAAAATAAACTCGTTCCAATTACTGCGGGGAAAAATGCTCTCCATGTTTTATGAAAATTAAGCTTCGGATGAAAAGAGAACAAAAAAGGAACAATTATGGTAAAGAAATTTACCAGTAGATAAGTATATTTCATTTTAGCGAATCTCTAAAATATTTTAAGGGTACCCAAAGCATTCCAAAGCATTCTCCATGCTCTTTATTAAGATGTTTATGGTGCATTTTATGTGCTCTTCTTATGGCTCTAAAATAGTTATTATCTGTGCTTCTAAAAATTTTAAACCGTTGATGTATAAAAATATCATGCACCAAAAAATAGGCAGCTCCATACAATGTAATACCTAAACCTATACATAAAGTGATTATATTACTATAAAAAGAACCAAAACCTAGGCAGATTATACCTGGAACAGCGAAAATTAAAAAGAAAAAATCATTGCGTTCAAAAAAGCCAGGATGATCATTTTGGTGGTGATCTTTATGCAAAAACCAAAAAATTCCATGCATAACATATTTATGCGTTAGCCAGGCTACTGCTTCCATGGCTATAAATGTTCCGATTACCAATAAGATACTCATGATGCTTTACTTTTAAATTCAACAATACGATCAAAACAGATTTTTAACCATGCAGTATAATGACCTGGATTTTCATTCAAATCTAACGCTAAGTTTTCCAAAGTCATATACTTAAACGAAGCGACTTCATTCTTATTTACTACTGGTAAATGATCACTTTTACCAAAATAGACATGATCGAATTCATATTCCGTTAACTCGTTTTCAAATGCTATTTTGTAAATAAAATTAAACCCATACTTTAGCTCACATTCCATCCCCATTTCTTCGCCAAGTCTACGATGTGCAGCTATTTCCGTGTTTTCAAATGGCTTTGGGTGACTACAACATGTATTTGTCCATTTCCCTCCAGAGTGATACTTATCTAACGCCCTTTGTTGCAAAAGTAATTCGCCAGTGCTGTTAAAGATAAAAATGGAGAATGCTCTGTGCAACAATCCCAAGCTGTGTGCTTCCATTTTAGCTATTATACCAAGTGGATGATCAAGATGATCAACCAAAATTACTTGTTCTTCCATACATTTATCTTTCTTAATTCTTCGCTATTACAAACATTAGCACTTAATAGATAGCTTATCATTCTTTTTCTTAAATCTTTATCTTTAAGTAGCTCAAGATGATTAATTATTATTTTCTTATCAATTTCAATGGCACTAGAATAACCTAAAATACTAGGCACATTAGTTTGAATGGTTAGTCTGATGTACCTCAACTCTACATTAGCCAAATCTAATTTTATGGCATACTCTATTAATTGCTTTCCTTTTTTAAAGCGACTAAATTTTGTGATAGGATTAAAAACATGATTGGCCTCCATCATTATTGCCGCACCCTTGTAACCCGTTAGTAGTGCATTATCAATCTTAACGCTTGCTAATAGATTAATCAATTTTACATTCGCTGATTTGCTATTGGCTGCAACCTCATATAAATTCCTAACTTCAATCACATTTATCACTGTATTGCTAAGAATTAGCATTAATAAACCAATTTTTGTTAATATCATTTCTTAAAGCGCATTCATTCTAAATCGGATCATCGAATCAAACATCAAACTAATTTTATGTCCATTCGATATTCTTATTCGCTTATTCATAATTTGACTAGCACTTGTATTTTTAATTTTATCGAATAGAGTTCTGTAATAGATATAGGCTAAATAAACCCCCTTTCTCGATGACAATGGTAGTTGTTTAATTCCGATAATAGCCATTTTAAATTCTGCCTCGATTTCGGTTTCAATTGTTTTCTTTTCATCTTCTCTGAAATTGGAGAGATCAACATTTGGAAAATAATTTCTGTTCAACTGCATAAAATCTGCTTTTACATCACGTAAAAAATTTACTTTTTGAAAGGTTGAGCCCAATTTCATTGCATAAGGCCTTAACTTTTCATAAAACTTTTTGTCGCCATTGGTAAATACGCACAAACACATTAACCCTACAACCTCAGCTGACCCTAAAATATACTGTTCGTAAGTTTCATTGCTGTAAACATTAGGTTCTAAGTCCATCTCCATACTTTTAAGAAATAATTCTATCAACTCTATATCGATATTATAATCGTTAACTACCTTTTGAAATGAATTCAGTACAGGATTTAAACTTATACCAAATGTTATTGCTTCGAAACAATCCTCTTTAAACTTCTCTAGTAAATATTTTTTATCATAATCATGAAAAGAATCAACTATTTCATCAGCAAAACGCACAAAACCGTAGATTGCATATATTTGAGCTCTTAATTTTTTATCTAAAAAATAGATTCCCAGTGTAAAACTTGTGCTGTAACGCTGCGTAGTAATTCGACTACAATCAGCAGATAATTTATCAAATATTTCTTTCATGGGAAAACGATTCTAGGTACTTAATAACTTGATTGGCAGCAACATTTCCAGAGATAATAGAGGGTGGAACTCCCGGTCCAGGAACAGTAAGCTGACCAGCATAAAATAAGTTATGCAATTTTTTATTTTTAATAGATGGTTTTAAATTGGCCGTTTGTTTTAATGTATTTGCTAACCCATAAGCATTTCCTTTAAATGAGTTATAATCGAGTATAAAATCATTTATACAATAACTTTTTTTATACACAATAGCTGATTTAATTTCTTCCTTAACGTAATGTTCTAAACGTTCCATTACAATATCAAAATATTTTTCTCGCAGGGATAAATTATCCGAAAGTGCGGTGGCTATAGGTATGAGGATGAAAAGATTCTCATGTCCATTCGGCGCAACAGTATAGTCTGTTTTGGAGGGGCAGCAAACATAAAATAATGGCTTGTTAGGCCATTTTGGATCTTTATAAATCTCGATGGCGTGCTTCTTTAAATCTTCATCAAAAAACAGGTTGTGATGATTTAAATGTTCGATCTTTTTGTTTATACCTAAATAGAAAATTAGGCAAGATGGTGCTAATACCCTACTTTCCCAATACTTTCTAGTATAGTTTCTAAATTTTTCGGGTAATAATTCCTGCTCAATATGATTATAATCGGCTGAAGCAATAACCGCATCGAATGTCTTTTCTTGTTTGTGTGTTACTATTTTGCGAACGTTATTTTCATAAAGTTGAAAATTTAATACTGGTTCATTTAAGTGATATTCAACGCCTAAATTTTCTCCCACTTTTTTCATGGCGTTTACCACCTCTCCAAATCCACCTTTTGGGTACCATGTTCCAAGTTTCAATCCTGCGTAATTCATGAGCGAATACAATGCGGGGGTATCTTCGGGTGTTGCTCCTAAAAATAACACCGGAAACTCCATTAACGCGATTAATTTTGGGTGTTTGAAGTATTTTTTAACATGCTTACTAAATGAAGTAAATACCTGAAGTTTAAACACACCTTTGATTAAGTCAATGTCGGCAAACTCGGCTAAGGATAATCCAGGTTTATACACCAATTTTTCCATTCCAACCGTGTATTTAAATTCTGCTTCTTTCATAAAAGAATCTAATTTTAACGCACTACCAGACTCAATTTCTTCAAAAAGGTTTCTCAGATCGTCATAATTACTTGGGATAATTAGATCACTATCTTTAAAAATTACCGAAAATGAAGGATCAAGCAATACAAGTTCGTAAAAATCTACGGCTTTATATCCAAAATCATTGAAGAATTTTTCAAAAACAGCTGGCATCCAATACCAACTCGGTCCCATATCGAATAAATAGCCATTATCGGTTTTAAATTGCCTAGCCCTACCTCCTATTTCATTATTTTTCTCAAATACTTCAACTTGATATCCTGCTCTTGCTAAATAGGCAGCCGCGCTTAAGCCTGCAAAACCTGCCCCAATAATTGCAACAGATTTTCTATTTTCTTCTACTAGCATAAGTTGGTTGATTGTATTTGTATTTCAAACTGTTCAATTGATTTAAACCAACTGATGTTAAATGGTAGTTTTAAGTTAATTATTAATTTTTCATTACCTGCTAAATGAATTAATGTTTTAGGATATTTATTAGAAAGAAGATCTATGTAATTTTGAGCATTAGCCACCGAATTTGTTTGAGTCATAAATATTAAAATGTGATCGATCTTATTTACCTCAAAAACTTGGTCTACAGATTCTAAAGGCACCCTAGGACCCAAGTAAATTACTTTCTGCAAATGTTTACGTAGTGCGTAATTTGCATATAAAAGTCCCATTTCATGATCCTCTTCTTGTGGTAAAAATAATAACCACGTTTTATTACTTTCGGTTATTGGAAGATTTTCGATGGCTACATAAAGTTTTTGGCGAATAATATGAGTTAAAAAATGTTCTTGAGCGGCGCAAATGCTATCCTTTCTCCACATCAAGCCTAATCTTACCAATAAAGGATAAATTATGAATTGATAAGAATTCGCAACATCATATTTAACAAAACACTGATTTAAGAGCTGACTAAAAACTGCTTCATTAAAAGCAATACCATGTTTTAATAGTTTTGAGATATAAAATTCATATTGTTGGTTCTTAGAAACAGTAGCTTGTATATCCTGTTCAATCAACTGATGAATAGCATCATCGGTTAGGGCACAGATTTTCGATATTTTTAATCCTTGCTGACTAATACTTACGATATTTAACAAGCGCAATAATTGCTTATCGTCGTAATACCTCGTATTACCTGCCGAACGATGGGGTACCAATGCATGATATCTTTGCTCCCACATTCTTATAGTGTGGGATTGTATTCCAGAAAGTTGCTCTAGATCAGAGATAGAATATTGCATTTTGTTTAAATATTTGATTATTTATATAAACAAAAGTAAATAATAAGCGCGCATTAAATTATTCTATATTGTAATAAAATAGTCACTTTGCAAATTATTTATACTTCAGAGAAAATGCCAGAACCTTTAAAAAGGTATTATATCGAAATTAATTTAAATGTGGGAATTAATGCGAAAAAACAAGTAGTAAATTCCTCAAAATTCCACATATTATAAAACTCCGAATTAATTTTGTTTGATGAAATAAATTAACTATTATTGAATTACACAATATAATACTTGTAAAAGTAAAAATAGTTTTATGAATAAATTTCCAGAAAATGGCATAATTCTTGAATATTTTGGAATAATTAAGCTTAAAAATGAAACTTACAAAGCACAAGTATTTTACCTTATCGTTTGTTTTTCTTCAAATTTGTGCTTTTCAACTATGTTACGGATTTGACGACGATGATTATAGTACATCAGGTTACGGCTGTAATTTAGGAAACAATATTTATATCCAAAAACTAGGAACTACTAGTTATTATGGAACTAGTTATGACGTATACAATACCAACGGAACAAATTACGCAATTGATTGGAATAATAAGTCGCAACCCAATCAAATAAATAGTACTGATATAAAAGATTTAGGTGAAGATTGTTGGGTAAATAGTTACGTTAATAAAAAAAATAACAATATGAACGTACGTTACGGCTCTTTGGTTTATTATTCAAAAAATAATGGCCAGCAAGCGCCTTTAGATGATTATATCGGTTTTTTTGCAGTAATTATTGGTGGTTTGGGTGCATACACATTGTACAATAAAGTATTAATTTCTACTCCTTAATCGTATAAATAGTTAATTAGGGATATTATTAGTTACCTTACCTAAATGGGCGATAGTATGAACCTAATTTTAGGTATGATTTCAATTTTGGGTGGCTTCTCAGTTTTATACATGATTTTCAAAGGAAAACGGTAATTATTAATTACTAATCACTTTAAATTCTGTTCTTCTATTTCGTTCATGCTCAGCTTCTGTGCATTTAACGCCATCCCTACACGCATTAAGTATTTTTGTTTCGCCATAGCCTTTTGCAACAATCCTACTTTGGTTAATGTTTTTAATTTTTAAATAATTAACCACTTCTTGAGCTCTTTTTTTACTTAAAATTAAGTTCTTACTCGCAACACCCCTACTATCAGAGTGTGAAGCAATCTCAATTTTAACGTTAGGATTATCGATTAAAAACAAAACCAATCGATCTAAATCAGATGATGCTTCTTGTTTAATCAAACTACTACCAGTAGCGTAATAAATATTCTTTAAGTTAATGGTAGTATTTGCCTTAGTTTCTTCAATATCGAGTAAGAGTTTAACATATAAAGTTGTAGACCTGTTCAGTCCTTTTGTACTTACCGATTCGATGTTCGAAATATAGTTTGCTTTTTTTGCAGACAGCATGAAATCGCTATTTGCGCTTATTTGAATATTAAATTTACCATCTGTAGCATTATTTTCTGATGTTGTTTTCGCTAACGCTCTATCAGTAATACTTACCAACACGCCTCCCATCGGCATATTTGTATTTTTTTCTTCTACCGTTCCAGTTAAGGTAAATCTTGGGTCGTGATGCGACAAATTAATTAAGATGTGCTCTCCACTTACATCAAAATTGCTATTTTTAATTATTTGCACTGAAGTATTTATCCCATTTAATACCCCATTAATTGTATAATTGCCAGCAATATTATTTTTAAATACAGCTTCACCGTTGGCATTGGTAGTTGAAGTGTATGTTCCTGAGTCGCCAATTAACGAAACTATTGCATTTGGTAGGGCAATATTAGTTTGATCATCAATTACTTTAATTTTTAAATCTTTCCTTACAACTTCAACCGGTTTGGCCACAATTTGTTCAGTAATCACCACAACTTCTTTTTCTATCGGCTTTGGTTTTTTAACCTTTTTGCCAATAGCTGTTCCTATTCCAACCGTATAATAAAAATGATGGTTAACTGATGAGGTTGCTGCTATTCGATATTGCATGTTAGAAGTAATAAATGCTTCGTTAAACAAATTAAATTTAACGCCCACCCCTACTGGAAAATATAGGCCTGCTTTTTTCTGATAGTAAGATAGCCCAGTACCTCCAAAAAAATAGGAGGCAACTGGCTTTGAATCATTAACCAATTTAACATTAAAGCCAACGTTAAAGTCGAGCAAAAATCTACTACTTCCATTAGTTGTCCCGTCTTTAAAATAATAATCAACACCACTACCATCTAGTGTTGCTACTACATCTAAGAATTGGTTAAATCCTTTAAAATAGTTTAGGCCAAAGCCCATTTGCA
>JACMOW010000237.1 GCA_014377775.1 Pedobacter sp.
GAGGTTGAAATGAAAATTTTACAACGTTTAGTAAAGCAACGTAAAGAATCGGCAACCATTTATAAAGAACAAGGTAGAGAAGATTTATTTACAGTTGAGCAGGAAGAAATTGATGTTATTAATCAATTTTTACCGCAACAACTAAGTAATGAGGCCATTGCAACAGTAGTGGCTCGAATAATTTTGGAAACTGGCGCTGCTTCAATAAAAGAGATGGGAAAAGTAATGGGCTTAGCCAATAAGGAATTGGCTGGCAAAGCGGATGGGAAATTAATTGGCGAGTTGGTAAAGGCGCAATTGAGCTAAATTTTAAAAATTATTTATATTAATTGCTTTAATTTAATTTTACTCTATTAACTTAGTAGCACTTACCATACACAACAAACGATATGAAGTACGAGGTTATAGAAGAAGACGGATTTAGATACATTGAGGCGGGCAAAGGTCAAACGCTGGTATTACTTCATGGATTAATGGGAGAGCTCAGCAATTGGGAACCCACAATAGATCATTTTAAGGAAAATTATAATGTAGTGGTTCCAATTTTACCGATATATGAATTACCCTTGCTCACTCTGGGTGTAAAAAGTTTATCAAAATACGTGCATCGGTTCTTAAAATTTAAGAAATTAAACCAAGTTGTATTAATTGGAAATTCCCTTGGTGGTCATGTAGGTCTGGTTTTTACCGCTGCACATCAAGAATTTGTAAAAGCACTTGTACTTACTGGAAGTTCTGGTTTGTACGAAAATGCATTTGGCGGATCTTTCCCTAGAAGAGAAAGCTATGATTATATTAGAGAGAAGGTAGAATTTACTTTTTATGACCCAGCAACAGCAACAAAAGAGCTAGTTGATGAAGTTTTTAAGTCGGTTAATGATCGCTCCAGAGTGATACGTATTTTAGCTTTAGCAAAATCGGCCATTCGTCATAATATGTCGAAAGAATTATCAAGAATAACGATCCCCGTGTCGTTAATATGGGGTAAACAAGATAAAATTACCCCTCCCGAGGTGGCCATTGAATTTCATGAATTGCTCCCCAATTCAGAGTTAAACTGGGTAGAGCAATGTGGTCACGCTCCAATGATGGAACGGCCAGCGGTATTTATCGAGTTTTTGGATAAATTTTTGAATAGAATTTTATTAAAATAAATGTTAGCAGTAGAACTCATATCGAATGTAATCCCCCCACTAAAAACCTCTGATACAGTTCAGAAGGCTTTAGAGCGGATGAGTGAGTTTAAACTCTACCACTTGCCAATCGTAAACGAAACCCAATTTTTAGGATTAATTTCGGAAGATGAACTTATCGAAGTTAGAGATCAAAATACTCCATTGGGAAGCTTATCCCTGGCCATACATAATCCTTTTGTTTTTGAAGACGCACACGTATACGATATCATTAAGCTTTTTAATCAATTGCACCTATCTATTGTGCCAGTACTCGATTTAAATAAAAATTACCTAGGCTTAGTTTCTATTCATAATCTGCTTAATTGTACCGCTGAAATGTATGCGGTTAAAGAGCCTGGAGGAATTATCGTGCTTTCCATAAGCAATAGAAATAATTCTTTGGCACACATGGCGCAAATTGTGGAGGCCGATAATGCGCAGATCCTTTCATCTTATGTGAGTTCTTTCCCTGATTCTACTCGAATTGAGGTGACCTTGAAAATAAATAAAACCGAGCTTTCGGGTATAATCGCATCATTTGAACGCTATGATTATGAAGTGAAGGCTGTTTTTAACTATATTCAATCCGATAATGGAACTGCAGATCGATTCAATTCATTTATGAATTACTTAAACGTATAAAAGCTGAATGAAGATCGCAATTTACGGTAGAGATTTTAACGATAGCGTTTTGCCTTTTGTTCAAGAGGTGTTTAATGCCTTGGCAGAGAACGATATTACTATTCTTATTTATCAACGATTTAACAATTTCATCAAAAATAAAATTGCAATTCCTGCTAATGTTAGTGTCTTCGTTAATCACCAAGAGTTGGCAGATCATGCAGATGTTTTATTAAGTTTGGGTGGTGATGGAACCTTATTGGATACCTTATCCTTAATTCGTAATTCTCAAATTCCAGTAATTGGAATAAACTTTGGGCGCCTAGGCTTTTTGGCAAGCATCAACAAAAATGAAATCAAAAAAGCAATTGAAGCCTTGGTTAATGGAGAATACTCATTAGACAAAAGGACTATACTTAATCTTGAATCGCAAAGTTCATTATTTGGGGAAGAAAACTTTGCTTTGAATGATATCACTATTCACCGAAGGGATAATTCGGCCATGATGATTATTCATGCCTACATGAATGGCGAATTTATCAATTCTTATTGGGCCGATGGATTAATTATTGCTACCCCAACTGGTTCGACAGCGTATTCCTTAAGCTGCGGTGGACCGATTATATTACCTAATGCACAAAATTTTGTCATCACACCCATTGCACCACATAACTTAAATGTTAGGCCTATTATTGTTCCTGATGATGTACTGTTGACCTTTGAAATTGAAGCTAGAAGTACTAAATTCTTAGTTTCTTGTGATTCGAGGACAGAAACAGTAGATCGATCCGTAAAAATAACGGTGAATAAGGCAAACTTTAACATTAATTTGATTCGCCTAAACAATGAAAGTTATTTAACCACGTTAAGAAATAAGTTACTTTGGGGCATAGATACACGCAACTATTAAAATGCAGTATAAAAAATTAATTCTTTCATTTTCACTTCTGATTGCCATATTGCCCATTGCCTATGCCCAAAGGGCCGAGGTAGGCATTAATGCAGGTGGAGCAGGCTA
>JACMOW010000238.1 GCA_014377775.1 Pedobacter sp.
AAAAGCCGAAATTTTACCTTTATGTTGAGGATAAGGGTAATTTACTTTCACAACAAAGGTTTATCATACCTATTATCTCGATTTATACGTGTTTTTTAGGTGTTACTTTAGCTTCTCAGAATTAATTTAGCAGGAAATACAACCTGCTGTGTCGGCCTTTTTTCTTTAGCCGATAACCTAGTTAATGCCAAGTCGATTATTTTTTCTGCAATTTCTTCTAAAGGTTGTTCTACTGCAGAAATTTGAGGTGTAAATAATTTAAAAACAATATGATCATCGTATGCAATTACCTCAAAATCCTTATCTATCCTTTTATTCATTTCTTTTAAAACCATTAAACCACTTATGGCAAGATAATTTGTGGCAAATAACACGGCATCAACCTTATTGGCGGTAAATAATTTTTTCATCTGTATTGAGCTCTGTGCTGTATCTTGATTAAAAGGGATTTTTAAGATTAATTTTTCATTTAAAAGTTTGCTGTCTTCTAATGTTTTCTGGTAACCATCTAAACGGTCAGTAATTTGTTTAATCGGCAAATCGATAGTAACTAATGCAATATTCTTCCTTCCATTTGCTACAAAATGAGCTGTAGCCTCTGCTGAAGCTTTAAAATGGTCTACTCCAACGTAATCTACATTTACTCCATCTAAATCTCTATCAAACAGCACCACAGTTTTACGATCATTTAGCAAGGCCTGTATGTCTTCCTCAATGCCCTTAATTGGTGAAATGATGTACGCATCTACCTTTCTGGACTTAAACATATTGATTAATTCTTTCGTTTTTTCTACTTCATTTTCGGTACTTGAATATATAATTTTATACCCCCTTTTATAGGCTTTATACTCAATCATTTTTGCAATGGTTGCAAAAAAAGGATTTGAAATATCTTCTACAATAAGTCCAATAATATTCGAATTTCCAGTTCGAAGGCTTTGAGCAAGCTGATTAGGTTTGTAATCTAGGTCTTTAATAATTTTCTCTACCTTCTTAGTAACGGCATCACTAATCGCTTTCTCTTTAGCTTTACCATTTAAAATAAAAGAAACGGTAGTGATAGATACTCCTGCCGCTAGTGCAATGTCTTTAATGGATAGCGCTTTCTTCATGTATTGTTAAATAAACCAGTTATCTCTAAATTACAAATTTA
Organism: Pedobacter sp.; assembly: GCA_014377775.1. Taxonomy (GTDB): domain Bacteria; phylum Bacteroidota; class Bacteroidia; order Sphingobacteriales; family Sphingobacteriaceae; genus Pedobacter. Next base: position 1,154 of record JACMOW010000238.1, read on the forward strand.
TTTGAATTATGTAAAATTTATGTTTCGTTGAACAAATGTGGTTTCGACTGATTTGCCACTGATATATTTCTTATTTAGCCACAATCAATTTCGCAGTTCGTTCTGAAGCGCCTGCAGTACCCATTTTACCTGCAAGCTCGCCGTATTTTTGTAACATTACCGCTCTATCTGCTCCCTCAACAATGGAGATTAACTCTTCTGTAATTTTTTTAGTGTTACAATCTTCTTGAATCAATTCTGTAACTACTTTCATATCCATAATCAAATTAACCAGAGAGATAAATTTAATTTTAACCAACAAGCGGGCGATGGCGATAGAAATTGTTCCCCCTTTATATACCACCACTTGTGGAACTCTGAACAATGCCGTTTCTAAGGTTGCTGTGCCCGATGCTACGATGGCAGCATGTGCAGTAGACAATAAATCATACGTTTGCTCAAATACAAGTTTAGCCGGTTTTTCGCCTATATATTGCTCATAATAAGCTGCATTAAATGTTGGCGCGGCAGCGATAACAAATTGATATTTAGGAAAATTATCCACTACGCTCAACATTACAGGAAGCAACCGCTCTATTTCTTGTTTTCTACTTCCTGGCAATAAGGCGATAATAGGTTTTTCTGTTAAGCCTTCCCTATTTCTGAAATCTGTTGCGATCTCAAACTGAGCAATTTCGTCTAATAAAGGATTCCCTACATAGTGAACTTTCATTCCCCATGAAGCGTAGAAATCGACCTCGAAAGGTAATATGCAAAATAGCTCATCAACAACCCGCTTAATTCTCAGCACTCTTTTTTGGTTCCAGGCCCAAACCTTTGGAGAAATATAATAGCAAACTCTTATTCCATTTTCCTTTGCAAAATCTGCAATTTTCAAATTAAAACCTGGGAAATCAATTAAAATCAAAGCATCAGGTTGATAAGACAGAATATCTTTTTTACACGCCTTTAGATTTTTTAAAATGGCGCTTAGATTTAGAACTACCTCCGTAAAACCCATAAAAGCCATATCGGCGTAATGTTTTACCAATGTTCCGCCTTCGGCCTGCATTTTATCGCCACCAAAATACCTAAAATCTGAAGCAGAATCCTCCATTTTTAGTGCCTTCATTAAGTTGGCGCCGTGTAAATCTCCAGAAGCTTCCCCAGCAACGAGATAGTATTTCATAAACTAATTCTAAATTTCTTTTAATTAAATTCCCAACTGTTTAGTATTGGTATTGCATGATGCGCAGTTAAATCAAATTGTACTGGCACTACCGATACGAAGCCATTATCTAAGGCCCAAACATCCGTATCTTCTCCCTTATCGTAATTTTCGAAAACGCCAGTAAGCCAATAATAAGGACGCTGGTACGGATCCGTTCTTTCATCAAAATCTTCAGCCCATTTGGCATTAGCCTGTCGGCAAATTTTTATTCCTTTTAAATTATCACCTTTCGGGAAATTTACATTTAACAAAGTAGCTTCAGGTAAACCGTTTGCCAATACCTGCAAAGCAATTGTTTTAATGAATTTTTTACAGTGGCTAAAATCGGCATCTTGTGCAAAGTCATCAAGTGAAAAACCTATAGATGGAATTTTTTCAATGGCACCTTCTACGGCGGCCGACATGGTTCCTGAGTAAATCACATTGATAGAATTATTTAACCCATGATTAATACCTGAAACGCACAAATCTGGTTTTTTACCCTTAAATACCTTATTTACGGCCAATTTAACACAGTCTACTGGCGTACCCGAGCACTTATACATTTCTACATTCGGATATAAATCTACTTTATCAAAACGTAAAGGCTTGCCAATTGTAATGGCGTGTCCCATACCCGATTGCGGTCCATCTGGGGCAACTACTACAACATGACCAATTTCTTGCATCACCTCGATCAAACTCTTGATACCTGAAGCAGTAATGCCATCATCATTTACAACTAAAATTGTGGGCTTGTTCATAGGTGTAAAAGTAGTTAAACTTATGAAGTTTAAAAGAAATCCACTTATATTTGATTCATAACTTATTCACCATGAAACTGAAATTACTTCCATTTGCCTGTTTACTTTTTATAGGCTCAAATTTATTATCTCAATCTGTCTACCAATGGAAAACAGTTAGCGCAAACGGTTACACTTATAAACAGGTAACTAACGACCCATCGAAATCTCGATTTTACACTTTAAAAAATGGGTTAACGGTAATATTATCCCCCAACAACAAAGAACCAAATATTCAATTTCGCATGAGTGTTAGGGCGGGCAGTAATACCGATCCAAAAAATGCCACCGGATTAGCGCATTATTTAGAGCATGTTTTGTTTAAAGGCACTGATAAATTCGGTACAGCCAATTGGGCGAAAGAAAAACCATTCTTGGATAAAATAGATGCGCTATACGAAAAATACAACAAAACAACCGATCCAGCTCAGCGTAAAGAAATCTATAAAGAAATCGATAAAACATCAGGCGAAGCCTCAAATTTCTCTATCGCCAACGAATACGATAAAATGATTGCGGGAATAGGTGGCAATTCATCCAATGCGCATACGTGGTATGAAGAAACGGTGTATAATGAAGATTTCCCATCCAACGCGGTTGATAAATTTTTAGCCATACAAGGCGAACGTTTCCGCAAACCCATTTTCCGTATTTTCCACACCGAGCTTGAAGCCGTTTATGAAGAAAAAAACCGTGGTTTAGATAGCGATCCTAATAAATTAGATGAAGCAATGATGGAATTGTTGTTCCCTACACATAATTATGGGCAACAAACTACTATCGGAACGATTGAGCATTTAAAAAACCCCTCTTTAGTTGAAATCAGGAGCTATTACAATAAATACTATGTACCTAATAACATGGCTGCTATTTTTACGGGCGACTTTAACCCAGATGAAATGATCAAAAAAGTTGAAAGGGCCTTTAGTTATATGGTTCCTAAACCAGTTACACTATACAATCCAGTACCCGAAAAACCATTAACACAAATACAAAAAGTTGATGTATATGGACCAAGTGCCGAGATGATCGAAATTTATTATCGCGGTTTCCCTGAAAATTCGCGCTCAGGTATGCTTTTAGACCTAGTAAGTAGTGTTCTTTTTAATGGAAAAGCAGGATTAATAGATATTAACTTAAATAAACAGCAAAAGACCCAAAGATCTAGTGCATCTTATCAACAAATGAAAGATTATGGAGTTTTTAGCTTATCTGCTCAATCAAGACAAGGGCAAACTTTAGAACAAGCTGCCAAATTGGTATTAGATCAAGTTGATCTTTTAAAGAAAGGTGAATTTGACGATAATCTTTTAAAGGCAATTGTAGCTAATAAGAAGTTAAGCTTTTTGCAAGCTTTTGACAGCAATAGTAATAGAGCCGAAATACTATCCAACGAATTTATATTAAACAAAGGTACAAAATGGGAAAAAAGTTTGGGAGATATTGATGCATCTGCTAAGCTTACCAAAGCGGAAGTTGTTGATTTTGCAAATACCTTTTTTAAAGACAATTATATAATTGGATTTAAGCATAAGGGTGTAGATAAAACAACCATTAAAGTAGAAAAACCAACCATTACACCCATTAATGCAAATGGTAACCTAACTTCTCCATTTGTAAAAAGCATTTTAGATGCACCCGTAAAACCAATTGCTCCTAAATTTTTAGATTATAAAAAAGACATCACCTTTGGTAAGGTAGGAATAGCCGAAGTGTTAACTACCAAAAACAATGAGAATTCGATTTTTAGAATGAGTTATCGCTTTAACCTAGGTTCTAATAATTATAAATTACTTTCTTATGCCTCCACCTATTTAACCTTCTTAAGCACAGATAAGTATACAGCAGAAGAAATAAGTAAAGCTTTTTACAATATTGCATGCACTTATAGCCTAAGTATTGGTGCCGAAACCACAACCATTAACATTAGCGGTTTACAAGAGAATTTCGACAAGGCTATAAGTTTGGTAGAGCATATTTTTGCCAATGTGAAGCCCAATGAAAAAGCACTTTCGGATCTTAAAAGCAGCATCTTAAAAAGTCGTGAAAACAATAAATTAAATAAAGCGCAAATAATGAGTGGCTTAACTTCGTATGCACAATATGGAAATGTAAATCCTTTTAACAATGTGTTAACTAACGATGAAGTTAGAAACATTAAGTCAGATGATTTAATCTATCTTTTGAAAAATTTAAACAACTACGAGCATGTAATTACTTACTACGGACCAAAAGATGTAGCCACATTTACCGCTGAAATTAAAAAACAACATCTTCTACCTAAAGAATTTACACCTGCAGCACCTGCAAAAATATATACATATACTGCTCAAAATGAAAATCAGGTATATTTTGCAAATTACGACATGGTGCAATCTGAAATTCGCTGGCTAAGAAACACGGGGTTGTACAATAAAAATGATGCTGCAACCATCGAAGTATTTAACAATTATTTTGGTGGGGGCATGGGTTCTATTGTTTTCCAAACCATTAGAGAATCTAAAGCGTTAGCCTATTCTACTTTTGCGCAGTATGTTTCCCCAGAAAAAGCAGATAAACAATATAATATGATTGCTTATGTTGGCAGTCAGGCCGATAAAATGACCGACGCGGTTAACGGAATGAATGAGTTGTTAAATGTTTTGCCACAGAGCGATAAATCATTCGAAGGTGCAAAAGCAAATGTAATCAATAACTTAGAAACGGCTCGTGTTACCAAAGACGGGGTTTTTTATTATTATTTCGCCGATAAAAAATTAGGGTACGATTACGATTCGAGGATTGATTTATATAAGGAGCTGAAACCTGTAACTTTTGAAACCATTAAAGCTTTTCACAATCAAAAAATAGCGAACAAATCGTATACCTATTTAATTGTAGCATCGGATAAGAAAGTGAAAATAGAAGATATGCAAAAGTTTGGTGCGATTACAACTTTAACTTTAGCCCAAATTTTTGGGTATTAATTTGAGATTACGTAGTTTAGAATAAAAGGAGGCAAGTAAATATTTACTTGCCTCCTTAATTTATTAGTTTGGATTTATAACCGCAGCACTACCAGCTACTGGTGGATTATAAGTTGTTTCATTGCCAGGCACATCCCAGTAATCTACAAAATTGTAATCTATAGTACCATTAACACTCACCACTCCGGCATTGCTTAAAATAGTTGCGCCAGTACGCCCAGACTTGATCACACCCCATCTTCTTGCATCATAAAATGATATCCCTCTCAAGGCACAAACTATTCTTCGCTCTCTTCTTAATTCTTCCCTTGCTTGTGCTTGCGTTAGGCCTGTTGCAGTTACAGCCGTTAAGCCAGCACCCTGTAAAGTCCTTACCTGATCAATTATTGCTAAACCTTGATTAATTTGTGCTGTACTTCCCAAATTTATGAGTGCCTCGGCTTTCATGAGTTCATTTTCTTCAAAATTCCCAGCTGCATACATTTCAAAAGCACCCACCGCATTGCTAGCATAAATGGCAACGCCAGATATTCCAGTACCTCCATTTGATAATGCAAATCTAGTAAAATGTGCATTGCCTCTATCTGCTTGCCCGATATAGGGTGTGCCAGCAACTACATTTTGATCTTTTCGTCTATCACCAGTTTTAAACTCCTGTACCCACCTTTCGCTTAATTTATAAGTAGCACCACCTGGAGCTGTAGATTGTGTTCTACCCATTAATAGCTGACCAGAAGTATATAGGTTACCAACCGCGTCTGTTCTAATTGTAAATACATTATCACCAGATTGGATACCAGCACTCGCTAATGTTAAAACAGCATTCCAATCTGTAGCGGTCATTGTAGCTACAGTTTTGTTAACCATAAGGTTTCTTGCTTTCATAGTGCTTACATTACGACTTAACATAGCTGGTGTTGTAGCGCCACCTTTTCCAACTTGAAAATCTAAAGGAATGATTTTCGCAAAAATTGCAGTAAACTCAGTTGCGCTAGGTGCTGCATTGGCTTGTGTAACAGCTTTATCTAAATTAGAATTAGCTTCTACAATAATTGCTTCTTTGGTTACATATTTCCCGTTGGTTTCATAAGATTTATCGTTAATTAAACCAGCATAGTAAATAGATCCAATTCTACTGTAAGCATATCCCTTCCACCAGTATGCCCATGCTTTAATTGCTGCTTTTTTAGAAGCTGCATCTCCTATGTAAGCAATACCATCTGCTTTTTCTAACAACAGGTTGCACGCGCTAATTAAGTTGTACATGTATGCCCATTCATAATAAAGCGTATTGTTACCGGCAGATTGGTTAGTATTTATTTGTTGTATTAGCGCTTTTTGAGTTTTAGGTGAGTTTGGATTAAGTACACTTGCACCATTATCAAAAGTAACTTTTTCTGGACATCCTATTTGATTAATAAATGAGTTTGCAGCATCTGCCCCAATTACATCAGCCATTAATTCGTGAAAACCAAGTGCCCCACTCCAAAATGGACCAAAAACGCCATCTGTATATTTTACACTCCTAAAGCCGTTTATATAAGTGCCGCCAGTTGCAAAACTGATTATCCCATTTTCTGTAGTAATGCTATTTGGTGTGGGATTATTTGGATTTTCTATTGCTAAATCCTTTTTGCAACTGGTTAATGCCATTGCAATAAATCCAACTAAAATTAATATGTTTTTTTTCATCTCTGTAAAATTTTAAATGCTTAAATAATTTAATTTAAACCAATATTTAAACCAATCTGATACGTTTTCAAATTTGGAATAGTATTGTGATCAACACCCCTATCAAAAGAAGAGTTTATTGTACCTGAACTTACCTCTGGATCCATACCTGTGTATTTGGTTACCGTAAATAAGTTACGACCAGAAAGTACAAGCTGACATTTAGATATTCCCTTTATTTTTTTGAAGTGCGCTATATCTATCCCTAAAGAGATATTCCGTAACCTTAAGAAAGAAGCATCTTCGTAAAAATAACTTTTTGTACCATTTGCTTGACTTACTGCGTAAGCACCCCTATAAAATGCAGAGTACGCTTCTGTTTGTCCATTGATAGTAATCGGTTTATCATAATCATTATGTATTCCATCACGATACATCCATTGCTTGGTTTGGTTATATAAATTACTTTTATAAAGCCAATCTAGCTGAACGCCCAATGTTAAGAATCCTTTATAATTAATATCGTTTATAAAACTCATGTTAAACTTAGGGTTAGGATCGCCCATCGCATATTTTCTACTGCTTGCAAAAGGTTGTTTAGTGGTTTTATTTACAACATAACCATTACTGGCAACTTCCCATAATGGTTGATTAGCCACTGGTATAAATAGATTCCCATTTGGGTCTTTTGCATCTACTTGATTGATGAATAAATAACCATAAAGTTGGCCTATTTTTTCTCCTTCTTTTATCACATAAGTAGCGCTACCTGCCGCAGAAGTTTTTATAATCTCTGCACCACCATTAATTTTGTCTATTTTAGAAGTTTGCTTAGCAAAATTAATATTTAAGCCCCAAGTAAGATTTTTACTCGTAAAAACTTGCGAATTAAATGATGCTTGAATACCTTGAGATTTAATACTCATTGAATTTGTTAATAAACGACCTAAACCAATACTTGGGGCCACATCAATCTGATCAATAATATTTTCAGAAGTTCTATCCCAATAGGTAAAGCTGAAACCTAGATTTCTGAACCAACTATTTTTACCGAAGCTAAACTTCATATCTGTACCCACTTCCAGTTCTTTTGAAACTTCAACTTGTAAATCTGGATTTGCATTAGCATTAGGAGTTACTAAAGCACTTTGAGCACCAATTGTTGCCGTATTTAAAATTGGAAAACGATCATAAGCGCCTGGTTGAATACCTGCCTCTCCATAAGCAGCTCTAAATTTAACATCCGTTAAAGTGTTGCTTAATTTAGATTTTTGAAAGAAATTGAATGATGAGAGGTTTAAATAAGCATCCGCTCTTGGAAAAGTGAAAGGCTTAGAACCTCTACCAAATGCTGATGAATAATCACTTCTAAAACCTACAGAAAATCCGCCTATATCTGAATAATCAAACTTTTGATTTATAATATAGCCATAAGTAGCGAAATCTTCTTTATAGTCTGTTGGCGTTTGAAATGTTGCCATATCTTTTGTGCTGTAAGGTGTAAATGATGGCGCATCTACCCCGTATGAAATTAAATCGGTATCAGATTTTTTTCTATAATCCCATCCTGCAAATGTTGTACTTGTTATAGGAAGCTTCATGCCAAAATCTTGTTCAAAGTCAAACTTTAATGTAGCATTACCATTAAAATTATGAAATGTACTAATATAGTCTCTATTATTAATTTCGCCAGATTTATCACCAGAAACTGGCGAACCATAAGAAGTTCTTGGTGAATAGCCTTCAGCCCAGTATTGCCAGTATTCAGCACCTTGACTTAAGCTTTGTTCTTTGATTTCATAACGACTATTATACGCACTTCTATTGTATCCATATTTTGCATCTAATTCTAAAAATTTAGGGAATTTATAGTTTAAATTAAATGATTGTATAATGTCTATAGTTTTATCTTTAACTTTTGCATTTTCAATAATATAATTAAAATTATAAGCATTAACACCAACAGCATCACCAAAATAAGGAGAATATAAGCCCAAAGCATCTCTTTGTTCGTAATTAGCAAAAGGCCGAGAATTATTAATGGCATAAAACATATTTCTGCCCGTTTGGTCTAAAAGCGAACTAACAGTATGCACTAATTGCGTTGTTGAACGAAATTTTAAATTTTTCGCTAACTCTGCACCAAAATTTGCTGTTAAGTTAGTTCTTCTAAAATCGCCATTATTTTTAAACACTGTTTCTTGTTTATTATCAGAAAAGATAATGTTATAATCAAATTTATCCTTTCTTGCGCCAATGCTTAAACTATTATTGTAAGTGTTTGCGGATTTAAAAAACATATCATAATGATCATACCACAATAAGTTTTTATTGTATGGTTTGTTATTGAGACTCGTAGGGGAAATTAGATTAAATACTGGGTTTGTTAAGTAAGAGCCAGTTACAGAATCGAAAACTAGCGGTGCGCCAGAAGAAGAAACGACCTCGCCCGCGGCATTAACATTAAAAGAGTGATTTTTTGCTTTATTTACTCCCCCAATATTAAGCAACGTATTATTTCCAATACTACTGGAAAAGTTAATATTTAAATTATCACCCACAGCCTTCTTACTAAATAATTGTATTACCCCATTCGCACCCTGGGCACCATACACTGATGCCGCAGCAGGTCCTTGAACTACTTCAATACGCTCGTAGCTGTTTAAATCCAAATTTTCCAAACCCGTAGAAACGATCTGTACCCCATCTACTAAAATCATCGGGTTTGTACCACCACGAATAGAGTTAATACCTCTTAATAAAATATTTACTGGCTGTCCCGGACTACCATTGATTGATGATATTTGTGCACCCGCAATTTTCCCAACTAATGCGCTACCAACATCTCCAGTTGGAACCGAAGGCAGCTTATCAGCAGAAATAGTTTCGATAGCAAATGCTATTTTTTTCTTTAAAGTTCCAGAACCTGCACCCGTTACAACAATTTCTTCCAAAATTTTTACATCAACTTTTAATGCTGCGTTTACTACATTGTCTGTAGAAATAGGCATCTCTCGGGTAATAAAACCCAAGTAAGAAATGATTAATGTTTTACCGTTTGCTGGTACTTTTAAAGAGAATTTACCATCAACGCCAGTTTTTGCGTTAATATTTGGTAATTCTTTAACTTTCACAGACACGCCGAGCATTGGTGTTCTGTCTTCATTTGATGTTACTGTACCTGTTACCGTGCGTTCTTGAGCGAAAACACCAAACGATAGAGACGTCATAATGAATAAACTTAGTAATAGTTTTTTCATAATTTAATTTAGTTTATAATTAATTTTAGTTTTTAGTAACAGTAAATTTACATTAAAATAATATTATAACAAAATAATTACAAACAAAATAACTACTCATTTGTTAAACTTTTTTTCTTTTTATGCAGGAAAATTTTGATAATTAAAAATTATTATTCCAGTATTCTGTTTTAAACTTTAAAAACACAGCGCCTTAAAACAACAAAAAGAACGTGCCTTTGTAAAACACGTTCTTTGTTAATATTCAAATTACAGATAATTATAGAGAATTAATCCATTTCACCAACTCTTCTCTCCCTTTACCTGTTTTTTGCTGAAGTTTACCTAACAACTCATCATCTTTCCCTTCTTCATGCTTTAAATCATCTTCAGTTAAGTCGCCGTAAGCTTGTTTAACTTTTCCCTTTATTTCGTTCCATTTACCTTGCCATTCTAACTTGTCCATAGTCGTTATTTTATATTTCACAATAGGTTAATTATAAAAATAACATCAAGAAATATTATATTGTTTGAATTAAATTTAAGCTTTAGCGCTATTGATTATTTCTTGAACAACAGTTGGATCAAGTAGCGTACTTATATCACCCATATTGGTTGTATCGCCTTCGGCAATTTTACGCAGAATACGACGCATAATTTTTCCCGATCTTGTTTTTGGCAAGCCAGACACAAATAATATCTTATCCGGCTTGGCAATTGCACCAATTATCCTTGTTACGGTTTGCAAAATATCTTTTTTAGTGAGTTCTACATCGCCATGCATTTCTGGAAAAATAACAAAAGCATATATTCCCTGCCCTTTCACATCATGTGGATAGCCTACTATTGCGCTTTCTACTACACCAGCATGCATATTGATAGCATTCTCTACCTCTGCAGTACCGATTCTGTGACCAGAAACATTCAATACATCATCTACACGACCTGTAATTCTATAATAACCATCCTCATCACGTAAACAACCATCGCCCGTAAAATATAAATTTTCGTATGTAGAAAAATATGTGAGTTTACACCGTTCATGATCACCATAAGTAGTGCGCAACATACCAGGCCAAGGAAACTTGATACACAAATTTCCATTTACACCATTGCCCTCTATTTCATTTCCATTGTCATCAACCAAAATAGGTTGTACACCCGGCAAAGGCAGCGTAGCGAAACTAGGTTTAGTGGGCGTAACGGTTGCAATAGGTGAAATCATAATCCCTCCGGTTTCAGTTTGCCACCAGGTATCTACAATTGGGGCATTACCTTTACCAATTTTCTCATCGAACCAATGCCAAGCCTCTTCATTTATGGGTTCACCAACGGAGCCCAATACCCGAATACTACTTAAATCTTTACCACTCAGGTGTTCATTGCCAAAGCTCATTAATGATCGAATCGCTGTTGGTGCAGTATATAATGTATTTACCTTATGCTTTTCTACGATATCCCAAAACCTTGAAGGAGTTGGAAAAGTAGGTATTCCCTCAAATATTAAAGTGGTTGCACCTTGAGATAGCGGTCCGTATACGATGTAAGAATGCCCGGTAATCCAACCAATATCTGCAGTACAGAAATAAACTTCGCCAGGCTGATAATTAAATACATTTGTAAAGGTGTAACCAGCATACACCATATAACCACCGCAAGTGTGTACAACGCCTTTTGGCTTTCCCGTAGAACCTGATGTATATAGAATAAATAACAAATCTTCGGCATCCATTTCTTCAGCCTCGCAAATTGCATTTACGTGCTTTACCTCATCTTCCCACCAAACATCTCTTCCTTTTAACATCGAAACAGGTGTACGCACATGCGTTAGTACGATACATTTTTCTACTGTAGGACAGCCAATAAGAGCATCATCAATCACGTCCTTTAAAGGTATTTGCTTGTTACCTCGATAAGCACCATCCGCCGTAATCACTAATTTACATGCCGCATCATTGATCCTATCTGCAATAGATTTTGCAGAAAAACCTCCGAAAACGACCGAGTGCACTGCTCCTATTCTAGCACAAGCTAAAACTGCTATCGCTAGCTCAGGCACCATAGGCATATAAATACAAATTCGATCTCCTTTCTTCGCACCATTCCTTTTCAAAACATTCGCAAAGCGACAAACACTTTCGTGTAGCATTTTGTAGGTTAAGGTAACGCTGTCCCTTTCGGGATCATTTGGTTCCCAAATTATGGCTGGTTTATTGCCATTTTGAGCCAAGTGCCTATCTAAGCAGTTTTCAGTAATATTTAACTTCGCACCTTCAAACCATTTAATGTTTGGCTCGGTAAAATCCCAAGACAATACCTTATCCCATTTTTGTTTCCAAAGAAAATTCCCGGCAATGCTAGCCCAAAATTCTTCAGGCTCGTTAACACTTTGGTTATAAATTTTATGGTATTCATCTAAAGAATTGATTTGCATATTAATGGGTTAATTATGAGCTTTTTTTTAATCCAAATATAATATTTATAAAATAAAGCCTAATAATTAAATGTTTTAGTATATTCAATTACATAAATTTTAGCCTTAAACCCTATGAGAATTATTTTAGCACTTTGCGTTTTATTCACATTGAACATAGCAAAAGCAAGCACATATAACAATACGAAAACCATTTATTTACAATCAGATACCTTAAAAAAGGGCAAAAACTATCTGCTTTTCAATAAAACATTAAACATAGACAATGTTAGATTTACAAAGAATAAAAAGTCTAAAAAAACTATCCTATTTATTACCTACGGCTTTCCTACACCTATACCTAGCTCAAACACTGTAAATGCAACGGTATTACAAGGCAACAGAAAATATAAAGCGGATGATGCTTTACCTGTATTTGAAAAAATTGACATTATTAGTGGCAACTATAAAGACATTAAGGTAGAAAAGATTAATGCGCAAAAGAGTTTATTAACTTTTAGCGGATTAGAGTTTCCGCTACATTTAAAGCTTAAAAGTGGGGCAGAAACCATAGAATTTAAGCTAATGGAGGCTGGGCAGTGGGATATTGATATAGAATTAAAAAATAATTAACAATACTATTGATGGATTGAAAAAAAAATCAGATATTTGCACACTCTTAAAAAAATTAAGCAGCGAATAATAACATAATAAATAAAGTCATGTCAAGAGTTTGTGATTTAACCGGAAAAATGGCGATGTCAGGATTTAATGTTTCTCACTCGAACGTTAAAACCAAGCGCAAATTTTACCCAAACCTACAACTTCAGAAATTTTACATTCCTGAAGAAGATCGTTGGATAACACTAAAAGTGTCTACCTCAGCGATTAAAACCATCAATAAAATTGGTATTTCTGAAGCGATTAATCGCTTTATGAAAAAAGGATATTTGTAAAAAGCATTTGTCGACTTTATCGGCATAAAAAATAAATAAAATGGCAAAAAAAGGTAACAGAGTACAAGTTATTTTAGAATGTACTGAGCATAAAACGAGTGGCATGCCGGGTATGTCAAGATACATCTCTACGAAAAACCGTAAAAACACCACTGAGCGTTTAGAATTGAAAAAATTCAATCCAGTGTTGAGAAAAGTAACTGTACATAAAGAAATTAAATAAGGTTGAGGGTTCAATCCTTTTAAAATTATAACAACATGGCAAAGAAAGTAGTTGCAACCCTTAAAACGGGTACAGGAAAAGAATATTCAAAAGTTATTACGATGAATAAATCACCTAAAACTGGTGCTTACTCATTCAGAGAACTTATCGTTCACAATGATCACGTGAAAGATGCTATTGCTGGTACACACAGCAAATAGTTCTAATTACGAATAACACCTAGAGCCGTTCCGCATTAAATTCGGAAGGGCTTTTTTTATTTGAAGATATATCTATGGGTTTATTTGATTTTTTCAAAAAGAAAGAAACCGCACCTGAAGCTCAAGAGGCATTAGATAAGGGTTTAGAAAAAACTAAAGAAGGTTTTTTAAGTAAAATCACTAAGGCTGTGGCGGGTAAATCTACAGTTGATGACGATGTACTTGATAATCTTGAAGAAGTTTTAGTGACTTCGGATGTTGGTGTAACTACAACCTTAAAGATCATCGATCGCATTCAAGCGCGAGTAGCTAAAGATAAATATTTATCAACTTCCGAACTAAATCACTTACTGCGTGATGAGATTCAGCTTTTACTAGCCGAAAACAACAGCAATGATTTTCGTAATTTTGAGTATGGCGACCATAAACCTTATGTAATTATGGTGGTTGGTGTAAATGGTGTTGGAAAAACCACCACTATTGGCAAACTTGCACACAAGCTAAAAGCAGAAGGTTTAAAGGTAGTGCTCGGTGCAGCCGATACTTTTAGAGCCGCTGCAGTTGAGCAAATTAAACTTTGGGGCGAGCGCGTTGGCGTAAGGGTTGTGGCGCAAGCCATGGGCTCAGACCCAGCTTCAGTGGCATTCGACACCCTTCAATCGGCCGTTGCCAATAACGAAGATGTAGTGATTATTGATACCGCTGGGCGTTTACACAACAAAGTTGGATTGATGAACGAATTGGGCAAGATTAAAAATGTAATGCAAAAAGTAATTCCAAATGCGCCACACGAAATTTTATTGGTATTGGATGGCTCTACGGGACAAAATGCTTTCGAGCAATGCAAACAATTTACCGAAGCTACTAATGTAAATGCATTGGCCATTACCAAATTAGATGGCACTGCTAAAGGTGGGGTAGTGATTGGCATTTCTGATCAATTTAAAATACCAGTAAAATACATCGGTGTTGGCGAAAAAATAGGCGACTTACAAATGTTTGACAAAAAGGATTTCGTGAACTCTCTATTCAGCTAATATGATTACTAAAAATAAGCCCGCTTCTATCATCCAAAAACCCAAAATCAATGTGATCACTTTAGGTTGCTCAAAAAACACCTACGACTCTGAAGTTTTGATGGGACAACTACGTGGCAACAATTTAAACGTTGAGCATGAGTCGAACACAATGGGGAAAAACGATATTGTGGTCATCAATACTTGCGGTTTCATTGACAATGCTAAACAAGAATCAATAGACACCATTTTACAATACAGTGCGCTAAAAGAAGCTGGTAAAATTGGAAAAGTTATTGTTACCGGATGTTTATCTGAACGTTATAAACCAGAACTCGAATCAGAAATCACCAATGTTGATGCTTTTTTTGGCACCAATGACCTACAAAATATACTCCACAGTTTAGGTGCAAATTACAAGCACGAACTTATTGGCGAGCGTTTGCTTACTACGCCATCCCATTTCGCCTATTTTAAAATTGCTGAAGGCTGTAACCGCCCATGCTCTTTTTGTGCCATTCCATTAATGCGTGGTAAACATGTTTCGAGAGAAATGAATGAATTGGTAAATGAAGCCAAAATACTAGCTGCTGGGGGAACAAAAGAACTCATTTTAATTGCGCAAGATTTAACCTATTACGGATTGGACATTTACGGTAAACGTAATTTAGATGAGTTGTTGCGTCGCTTATCGGATGTAAATGGCATTGAATGGATCAGGTTACAATATGCTTATCCATCTGGCTTCCCAATGGAGATATTAGATGCGATGAACGAGCGCGAAAACATTTGTAAATACCTCGATATGCCTTTACAACATATTACAGACAATATGTTAAAATCAATGCGCAGAGGAATTACCAAGCAAAAAACCATTGACATCGTTAACGAAATTCGCGAAAAAGTTCCTAACATCGCCATGCGTACTACCCTAATTTGTGGTTACCCAGGAGAAACTGAGTACGATTTTGAAGAAATGTATAATTGGGTAGAAGAAACTCGCTTTGATCGTTTAGGCTGTTTTACGTATTCACATGAAGAGAAAACGCACGCCCACAACTTAGTAGATGATGTACCTGAAGAAATTAAACAACAACGTGTAGACTCCATCATGGAGCTACAGCAAGGTATTTCTTTCGATATTAATCAAGAAAAGATTGGCAAAACCTACAAAGTTTTAATCGACAGAAAAGAAGGTGATTTCTTTATTGGCCGTACTGAATTCGATTCTCCAGAGGTTGATAATGAAGTTCTAATTGATGCCAACTCGAGTTATGCAGCGAATGGAAGCTTTGTAAATGTTAAAATAGATAGAGCCGAAGATTTTGACCTTTATGGACAAATTGTAAAATAATGAAGGCTAAATATATTTCCTATCAAGAAACGCATTCATTTTCTAAGCTTGTGCTTGATTATGTAAATGATGAACCATTTTTACAATCATTTTATAGTTACAGGCCTGATTTAGGTGGATTAAAGAAAGCATTCGAAGCAAGAAATTTTCAAGGCAATAGAAATGAATTGGTTGAAGTTTTAATTCACCAATATCAACAAATTAAAACCAACAAAGCAGTTAGCCATAACATCCGTTCGCTGGCCAACGAAAATACGTTTACGGTTACAACAGGCCATCAACTGAATCTTTTTACTGGCCCGCTTTATTTTATTTATAAAATCGTAACCACAATTAATCTTGCGCTAGAGTTAAAGATTGCTAATCCTGATAAAAATTTTGTACCCGTATATTGGATGGCAACAGAAGATCATGATTTTGAAGAAATTAACCACGTAAGTGTCGACGAAAAAAACATCAGTTGGATTGAGCAAACTAACGGTGCAACTGGTAGGTTAAGCACAAAAACTGTTGCAGCTGCAGTGTTGGCTTACAAAGGCTATCTCGGGATTTCTAAAAATGGGAAAAAACTAGCAAAACTTATTGAAAATGCTTACTTGCAAAACGATAACCTTGCTGATGCAACGCGAGTTTTAGTAAATAGCCTTTTCGAAAAATATGGATTAGTGATTATCAATGCAGACGAACCCATTTTAAAAAGACAATTCATCAAAATTATGGAGCAAGATATTATTGCTCAACATAGTGAAGCTATAATTGAAAAAACGAGTAAGGCATTAACCGAAAAGGGATATAAAACACAAGTAAATGGCCGAGAAATTAACTTTTTCTACTTAAAAGATAATTTACGAGAACGGATCGTTTTAAAGGACAATTTATATGCTGTTAATCATAGTGAAATTCGTTTCACCAAAGATGAACTAGTTAAAGAAATAAATGAATATCCAGAAAGGTTTAGTCCGAATGTAATTATGAGACCGTTATATCAAGAGGTTATTTTACCAAATATAGCCTATATTGGTGGTGGTGCAGAAGTTTCATATTGGATGCAATTAAAAGATAATTTCGACTTTTATAAAACGGATTTCCCAGTTTTACTACTTCGAAATTCGGCATTGCTCATTGATGAAAGAAGTGCCAATAATCTAGTTAAATTAGGGTTTAACTTAGTCGATTCCTTCTTATCAACCGAAGAATTACAAAAAATTTGGATCGAAAAAAATAGTACGTCAAGGTTAAATTTAGAGGATGAAACGCGGGCAATTCAAGCTATTTTTGATCAAATTAAATTAAACGCATTCAAAATTGATAAAACAT
>JACMOW010000239.1 GCA_014377775.1 Pedobacter sp.
GGAACTTTGGTTGAGGTTGGTAAAAGAAAATTAAAAACATCAGATTTGCACCTTATTATCCAAAGTCAAAACCGTTCAACTGCTGGGGCATCTGTACCTGCTTGTGGTTTGTTTTTAACATCAGTAATTTATCCGTATATCAAATAAATGGCAAGCGAAGTAACCGGTAAAACCTACGATTGGGGCTTATTAAAAAGGGTAATGTCTTACGCTACACCTTACAAGTCTAAGTTTTTTTGGTCGGTATTGTTAACATTATCTATTGCCGCAATTGCTCCCGTAAGGCCATTTCTAATCCAAATCACTTTAGATAAGTTCATTTTTTTTAACGATGCAAGTGGTTTATTGCAGATGGTTTTATTGATGATTGCTTTGTTATTGTTTCAAACATTTATACAATATTTCCAAACTTTTTTAACCAATTCTTTAGGGCAATCGGTAATTAAAGATTTAAGGATGGATGTTTTTAACCATATCACAAAGCTCCGCTTAAAATATTTTGATAAAACGCCTATTGGTCAATTAATTACTCGTACCGTTTCTGATTTAGAAACCATTGCAGATATTTTTAGTGAAGGTTTAATCTCAATCATCGGCGATAGCTTAACAGTAGTAGCCATTATAGGAGTAATGCTTTACCAAGATTGGCGCTTAACGCTGATAATTTTAATTCCTATGCCGTTTTTAATGGTAGCAACTTATGTTTTTAAGGAAGCTATAAAAGTTGCTTTTCAAGAAGTTCGGACTCAAATATCACTGATTAATACTTTTTTACAGGAACATATAAGCGGCGTAACCATCATCCAATATTTTGCGAGGGAAGATCAAGAATTTAAAAAATTTAATCATATTAATGAATTGCATCGAGATGCCCATATTCGTTCCAATTGGTATTACTCTATATTTTTTCCTGTAGTCGAAATTATTTCGGCACTTTCTATTGGATTATTAGTTTGGTACGGCTCTAAAAGTATCTTAAATAACCAAGTTTCTCCAGGTGTTGTGGTTGCTTTTATTATGTATGTCAACCTTTTATTTACACCAATTAGGCAATTGGCCGATAAATTTAATACGCTACAAATGGGTATGGTTGGTGCCGATAGGATTTTTAAAGTTTTAGATACAAAAGAACAAACAATAAATACAGGTAAGCTTACGCCGAGGAATTTAAAAGGAGAAATAGCCTTCAAAAATGTTTGGTTTTCTTACAAACAAACGGATGAAATGCCAAATGATGAGGAATGGATTTTAAGGGATATTTCTTTTGAAGTGAAAGAAGGCGAAACCTTAGCCTTAGTTGGAGCAACCGGAGCAGGAAAATCCTCAACTATAAATATTTTAAATCGTTTTTATGAAATTAGTAAAGGCGAGGTAAGCATTGATGGAATCAATATCTCTGATTTAGAACTTAATTTTTTGAGATCACAAATTGCAACTGTTTTGCAAGATGTTTTTCTGTTTTCTGATACCATACAAAATAACATCAGTTTAAATAATCCTGAGATTACTTTAGAGCAAATTATTGAAGCTGCAAAAGAAGTAGGCGCACATGAGTTTATTATGCAATTGCCCGGTGGTTATCAGTACGATGTACAAGAACGTGGTGCAACTTTATCTGTTGGGCAAGCGCAATTGATTTCTTTTATAAGAGCGTTGGTTTATAATCCGAAAATATTGGTTTTAGATGAAGCAACTTCATCTGTAGATACAGAAACAGAAGAATTGATACAAACTGCCATAGAGAAATTGATGACAGGCAGAACATCAATTGTTATTGCACACCGTTTATCAACTATCCAAAATGCAGATAGAATCATCGTTTTAGAAAAAGGCGAAATGATGGAAATGGGAACGCACCAAGAATTGCTGAAATTAAATGGCTATTATAAAAAACTGTACGATTTACAATTTAGCTCTGACGGGATCAATAAAATAACTTAACGCATTATTTTCTATATTGTTAAGCTGATTTTAAATTTTATATGAAAAAAGTTTTTTCGCACCTAAGCTTCCAAGTTTTGGTAGCCATTATTTTGGGTACGCTATTCGGTATTTATCTGCCACAATTTGCCAATTCTGCAAAGCTTTTAAGTCAAACATTTATCAATATGATCACCATGTTGATTGCTCCAATTATTTTTTTCACTATCGTTTTGGGCATAGCCAGCATGGACGATATGAAAAAAGTGGGTAGGGTTGGAGGGAAAGCCCTGCTATATTTTGAGGTGATTACCACTTTTGCAATTATAATTGGATTAATTGTGGCAAACATATTGAAACCCGGCAACGGGGTAAACATGACTGTTACAGATACCTCTCAAATTAAACAGTATGAAGATAGTGCTTCGCAAATAGAATGGAGCTCATTTATCACTCATATTGTGCCTCATAACATTGTAGAAGCTTTTGCCAAAGGCGATATTTTGCAGATTCTTTTCTTTGCGATCTTGTTTGGTTTCGGGTTAACCAAATTGGGTAATGCAGGTTCTTCTTTGATAGTCACTTTTGATAAAATCAACAAAGTGCTATTTAACATGATGAAATTTGTCATGATTTTAGCTCCTATAGGTGCTTTTGGTGGGATTGCATTTACTGTTGGTACTTACGGACTTTCATCATTGTTGCCAATGGCAAAATTGATGTTTGCGGTTTATCTAACTATGGCACTTTTCATTTTTATCATCTTAAACTTAGTTTGTAAATTTTATAAATTCAGTTTATGGCGTTATCTGAAATTTATCCGTCAAGAGATCTTGATTGTTTTGGGAACATCTTCATCAGAATCTGTTTTGCCCAGTATGATGGATAAGATGGAAAAATTTGGTTGTGCAAAACCTGTTGTGGGCTTGGTAATTCCAATGGGCTATTCATTTAATTTGGATGGCACTTCCATTTATCTCTCTATGGCTGTAATATTTTTAGCTCAAGTCTTCAATATCGATATGAGTTTAGGAACTCAAATAACCATAATTGGGGTTTTAATGCTCACTTCAAAGGGTGCTGCAGCCGTAACAGGCGGAGGTTTCATCGTTTTGGCATCTACTTTAACGGCTCTGAGAATTATCCCTGTAGAAGGCATGGCTATTTTATTAGGTGTAGATCGTTTTATGTCGGAAGCCAGGGCAATAACCAATATGATTGGTAATGGAATTGCCGCAGTTGTTATTTCAAAAAGTGAAAATGAGTTTGATCAACTTAAATATGAAAATGCAATAAGTCCTCAATTTGACAATAAAGTGAATTAAAACCTCAATTTTTCTTTTTTAAGCTTTGAGATTCTTATTCATTCTGTTAGCTTTGCCCTACCAAAAAAATAAAAATGAGTGTTCTAGTTAATAAAGATTCTAAAGTTATAGTTCAGGGTTTTACGGGTAATGAAGGTACTTATCATGCAACCCAAATGATAGAGTACGGAACTGACGTTGTTGGTGGTGTTACTCCAGGTAAAGGCGGTCAATTGCATTTAGATAAGCCGGTTTTTAATACTGTAAAAGAAGCTGTAGATAAAACTGGAGCAGATGTTTCAATCATTTTTGTTCCTCCAGCATTTGCTGCCGATGCAATTATGGAAGCTGCCGAAGCGGGTATTAA
>JACMOW010000240.1 GCA_014377775.1 Pedobacter sp.
ACCTAGCTCTTTTACGGCACTAACAACGTCATCACTTATCCCCAATTTACTAAATGGGTTTATCATTATAACATTTTTAATTAAGCCGCAAAGGTACGGATAATTATTTGTATTTTACTGATAGTGAAGTAAATAGTTTTTTTGTGATGGTATTGATAAACAGGGTGTTGAAAAAACGAAAAGTAAATTACTTCTCAAACTACCCCTTTTAGCATGTGTTGTAAAATGGGTTCGCACTTTTCTTTGCACGGAGCATAGAACTGTTCATGCTGCCAAGTGGCTGATTTAGGTGATTGTCCCCACCAAAACTCTGCCAGTGCAAGTGGCTTTAATTGATTTTGAAAGGCATATTGCAGTAATTTTGGTGCTGCACATTCTCCGGCACCAGCAGGTGGGTTTTTATAACCAGCGTCTTTAAAAATGGCAACTAAGCTTTTTTCTTCACCTGCTTGATTTAGGAAATGATAATGATCAAAAAGTTGATGTTGTAAATCAATGGAGTAATTTCTTCTTTCTTTTTTGGTTATTATAATCTGTCTTTCATAATCCTTTGGTTGAAGGTCTTTCAGGTTTTTGATCGTTAAACTCAGTGAGCTAATTTTTTTCATGCCCTCACTTAAAAAACTATCTTCTGCAAGGGTATCAAAAACTGGCGGTACAAATTGATTAAATAGGTTTTTATCAGACAATTTACCAGAAAAAGCAGCTAAATATCCAATTTCATTTTCAAGCGTTTTAACGATTAAAACGCCGAACATTTTTCCAATAACCGGACTTTCTTTTTGGTTTGTTAGACCAAAATTATGTGACCAATCGTTTTGATTTTTCAGATAGTCCTGCAATTCTCTTGCCGCAAGTAGGGAGAGTATTTGAGGTTTAAAAGTGAATTTTTGAGGAATTGAAGCCTCGTCTATCGGCTCTTTAAAAAAGTTCGGTTTCAAATTCGTTTGCTTGATCGCACTGCCTTGATTCTTTTTAAGCTTTTATCACCTAAAAATTGGCTATATTTTTCTGTTTCAGCGCCATATAGGGCTATCTTTCCATCCTTATCGAAATGAATTCCCCAGCCATATCTTTTCGTTAAACTTGACGCCCTTAAACAAGGTTGACCTTTCGAGAAAAATTGTTTTTTAGCTTCATCCATCTCACCATCAGTTAATTCGTTTCGTTCAGCAAAAACCTGAAACAACACATCATCCGAAGTAAATTGATAAGGGTTTTTGTAGATGAGATCAAATTGAATAGTCGCAACCGTTTTTTTATCACGCTTTAAAGGCGGAATTTCCCCTTTTGCAGCTACACTATCATCGGCTATCCCGATAAAGCTGTTATAATAATTTGTAGTATGCGGGTTCATATAATCTACCTTAACCGATCAGCGCTCTTTAACAATTTTTCGTCGTTGTTAATCCCTCTAACTGCTAAAACGCAAAATGCAATGGCCATTACAGGCAAAAACATGCCCACTTTATAATTGGCATCTTCTAATCCGCCTGGTATTTTTTTGGCTTGTTGGCTACACCAAAAGGAGATAATGATTATGTAGATAATACTTATAAAAATAAGTCTTCTCTGTAATTGTCTCTTCTTATAATTGAAAATGTTAATAAAGCACAGTATTGAAGCTACACCAGCAACTAGTAAAAGCGGTAAATTAGCCTCTACTGTTATATTCTCTTTCCCTAGTTTTTGGTACAAACCACTGGCAATAACGTAATATTCTACCCCTGCAATTGTTGAAGTTACCATTGGGATAAACAATAGGCAGCCCATGCTTAAAGCGGCTAGGAATAACCATATTGATTGTATTCTTTGTATCATAAGTTTTAAATATTTGAACAAATTTAAAACATTCCAACATTAAAACATGAGATCGTTTCAATTTTATAAGTATTTTTGCCATTGGTGAACAGCAAAAGATATTTTATCGAGATCAGCTATAATGGCACAAGTTACCATGGTTGGCAAACTCAGCCAAATGCCTTAACCGTACAAGAATGTTTAGATAAGGCACTTTCCATTTATTTTAGGCAAGAGGTTGTAACTTTAGGCTGCGGGAGAACGGATGCAGGGGTTCATGCCACGCAATTTTACGCTCATTTTAATTCGATAATTGGTGTTGATGAAAATAGCACAAAGGCTGTAACTGGGATTAATGCTTTGCTCCCTTACACCATCGCGGTGAAAAGGGTATTCTCAGTTGCTAATGAGGCGCATGCGCGTTTTGATGCTACGGCTAGGGCTTATCAATATCATATTCATTTCGAAAAAGACCCTTTTAAAATAGATCGTTCTTGGTTATATAAAGGCGAGTTAAATTATGTTGAAATGAATAAAGCGGCGGCAGTATTGTTAAACTTTATCGATTTCTCATGCTTTAGCAAGTCGAATACCCAAACTTTTACCAACAATTGCAAGATTACCAGTGCTTATTTCGAGGTAGAAAAGGATGGCTCGTTAATCTTTAACATTACAGCAGATCGTTTTCTGAGAAATATGGTGAGGGCCATTATAGGAACCCTAGTATTGGTTGGAAAGGGTGACATTACTGCATCTGATGTATCCAAAATTATAGAAAGTAAAAACCGAAGCAATGCTGGGCAATCGGTGCCTGCTTGTGGCTTGTATTTAATGAAGGTTGAGTATCCTTATGTTTAGCAAATTAAGTAAATGTCGAAAATAACTGGAGATACTTTTAATGTAGGCTTACTTAAACGTGTTTTTGAGTATGTAAAACCCTATCGTACCGTTTTTTTATGGTCGGTGGTGTTAACATTAGCACTTGCTGCAATTACACCGGTTAGGCCATGGCTTATTGGCTATACCCTCGATCATTTTATTTTAGAAGGAAACTACAGCGGCCTTGTAAAAATGACGATTTTAATGGTGGTCTTATTGGTAATTCAATCCCTTATCCAATATAGCCAAACTTTATTAACCAATACCATCGGTCAGTCGGCTATCCGCGATTTACGAATTAACGTTTTTAATCACATTAGTAGGTTAAGACTAAAGTATTTCGATAAAACACCAATTGGTCAATTAATTACCCGTACAGTATCCGATTTAGAAACCATTGCCGACATATTTTCGGAAGGCTTAATTGCCATGATTGGCGATCTACTACAAGTGATTGTGATTACGGTCGTAATGTTTTATATTGATTGGGAACTTACCGTTATCGTATTGCTTCCTATTCCTTTTTTAATTATTGCTACTCGCATTTTTCAAAAATCGATAAAAGTTGCTTTTCAGGAAATTAGAACAGAGGTCGCTAATTTAAATACTTATTTACAGGAACACATTAGTGGCATTTCGATTATTCAATATTTTGCTCGAGAAGAACAAGAATATAAAAAGTTTAAAAGGATTAACTCTCGTTATCGGGATGCTAATATTCGGTCTAACTGGTATTATTCCATCTTTTTTCCAGTAGTTGAGCTTATTTCTGCGCTATCGTTGGGTTTATTGATCTGGTATGGTGCTAAAAGTATTTTGGCAAAGCCAATGGATGTGCAACCAGGAACCATTACCTCATTTATTTTGTTTATCAATATGCTATTCAGACCAATTCGTGAGCTGGCAGATAAATTTAATACCCTCCAAATGGGTATGGTTGGCGCTGAGCGTGTGTTTAAGGTTTTGGATACTCAAGAAACTACTGTAAATACAGGAACATTTTCGCCATCAAAAATGCAAGGTGCCATTCGTTTTAATCAAGTTTGGTTTAGTTATCATCAAGATGGTGCAGTAGCTGATGGGCAGTATGTGCTTAAGGATATTTCATTTGAAGTAAAGGCCGGACAAACAGTGGCATTGGTAGGCGCTACAGGAGCAGGAAAATCATCAGCCATTAACATTTTGAGCCGATTTTACGAAATCCAACAAGGCAGTATTACCATAGATGGAGTAGATATAAAGGCCTATGAATTGAGCTATTTGCGAAGCCGTATTGCTACTGTTTTGCAAGATGTTTTCCTATTCTCCGATACGATATTCAATAACATTACACTTAACAATCCCGACATTCAGCTAGCGCAAGTGGTTGATGCAGCAAAGAAGGTTGGCGCACATAATTTTATTGAACGCTTACCTGGAGGATATAATTATAATGTGATGGAGCGTGGTTCTACACTTTCATCTGGCCAAGCACAGCTCATTTCTTTTATCAGAGCCTTAGTGTATCAGCCAGCAATTTTGGTTTTAGATGAAGCTACTTCATCCGTTGATACGGAGACTGAAATGTTAATTCAAAA
>JACMOW010000241.1 GCA_014377775.1 Pedobacter sp.
GATAAAATAACTTGCATTACGGCATCCCTTACCTCCGCTGAAATATGCTGTTCTTTAAGAAATTCTACCGCTAAATCAGCTCCTCTTTGTTCATGATTTTGGATATCTTCAAAATATCCGGTGTCATGAAACCATGCACCAGTACACACGATAAAAAAGTCCTTATCATTTAATTGATAATGATTTGCAATTTGCATGGTTGCATTTACCACACTTTCGGTATGGTTTAAATTGTGGTAAACCAATTTTCCATCTTGGTGCGTTTTGAAATATTCTAACACAAAATTTTTAACTTCTAGTAACTGTTGCTTATAGTTTATTTTAGGCATATTTAAATTTCCATCTAATAAATTACGTATTTATAAAAAATACTAAATATTTTATCCGCGCTTATCAATAACTTTATAAAATGAGATTTGTTTGCCAAAAAATGTTTTATATGAAATTACTTAAACTTCCCTTTATCCTTTCGCTTTTAATTGTTTTAAGTGCGTTTAAACCTGATAAAACATTTAAAAAGGAAGTGATTGCAACGTTAAAAATACAAATTTTATCAGAAGCGGAATGGGCGATGCAGCAGCTGCCCATAACTATAACAGCCGAAAGTTCGTCAAGAAGTACTGGTGGTAAAAATGATTTTTATTCTGAAGGAGATTATTGGTGGCCAAATCCAGATCAACCTGATGGCGCTTATATTCAAAAAGACGGATTAACCAACCCTTTGAATTTTACAACACACCGACTTTCAATGATTCGTTTTAGCCAGATTATAGGTGCTTTAGCTTCAGGTTACCGGCTAACTGGCGATGAAAAATATGTAAAAAAAGCCGTTAAGCATATTGATGCCTGGTTTTTGAATTCGAATACAATGATGAATCCAAATCTGCTGTATGCTCAAGCTATTAAAGGCGTTGCCACTGGTCGTGGTATTGGTATTATTGACACCATACAGTTAATGGAAGTAGTACAAGGGCTATTGGCGATGGAGAAATCTAAATCATTACCAAGAAAAACAATGGAAGGTGCTAAAAAATGGTTTTCGAGCTATTTAAGCTGGCTTACTTCCCATAAATACGGGATTGACGAAATGAATGCCAAGAATAACCACGGAACCTGTTGGGTAATGCAGGTTGCTTGCTTTGCTAAATTTACTAAAAATGTAGCATTGCTCGATTTTTGTAGGAAAAGATACAAAGAAATACTCCTACCTCAACAAATGGAAAAAGATGGCAGCATGCCTTTAGAACTTAAGCGAACCAAGCCTTATGGTTATTCAATTTTTAATTTAGATGCCTTTACCACCATCTGTCAGATTTTAAGCACACCAAAAGATAATCTTTGGAATTATCAAACAGCAGAGGGTTTGAACATAAAAAAGGGAGTAAACTTTTTATATCCTTTTTTAGCCGACAAAGGAAAATGGCCTTATGCTAAAGATGTAATGTATTGGGAAAGTTGGCCAGTAGCACAACCATCGCTCGTATTTGCAGCCATAGCATATCATCAAAAGGATTTTTTGAACATTTGGAAAAAAGCCGAACACCAGCCAAAGAATGAAGAAGTGATACGAAATTTACCAGTTAGGCATCCATTGATCTGGTTTTAGGTAGGAAACAATAGTACAAAATTTTTGTTATAGGTAACGTATATAAATTAATATGAATAGTAAAAACCAAAAATTTCAATTTTTACCCTTTATCATCTGTTTACTTATTCCTCTCGCAATTGGGGCTTTAGGCGGGTTTTTCACATTCGAGTCTGTAAAAACTTGGTATATCACCTTAAACAAACCTTCATTTAATCCGCCCAATGGCATTTTTGGACCAGTTTGGACAACCTTATATATTTTAATGGGAATATCTTCCTATTTAATTTGGCAAAAAAGAAAAGTAATCATGGGCTATCATTTGGCATTTTTTACATATATATTACAGCTCATTTTAAATTTAATGTGGTCATTTTTATTCTTCTATCAACGACAAATTGGGCTTGCCTTAGTTGAGATAGGTGTTTTATTAATCACAATTATTACCACTGCATTTCTCTTTTATCGCATTGATAAAAGGGCTGGCTTGCTATTTATCCCTTATATTATATGGGTTAGCTTTGCTTCGTACTTAACGTATAGCATTTATATATTAAATTAAGTTTGTCATAAATTACCCCATAAATACGTTATTTAATTAAATAACGATAATTTTATAGGTGATGTTTCGTAAATGCTTATTTATTTTTATAATTATCCTTGTAACGCTTCAATTAAAAGCCCAAAAAGTAGGTTTGGTACTTAGTGGCGGCGGAGCCAAAGGACTTGCTCATATTGGTGTACTCAAAGCCTTAGAAGAAAATAATATTCCAATAGATTACATTACTGGTACTTCAATGGGTGGTATAGTAGGTGCTATGTATGCTGCTGGCTATTCGCCCAAACAGATAGAAAAAATAGCATTAAGTGCTGACTTCCAAGATTGGGTTGGTGGAAAATACAAGAGCGATTACAGCTTTTACTTTCAAAAAAACAATAGTAATGCAACCATATTAACTGCAAAACTTTCAGCAGATACAAGTCTTAGGCTTAGTTTTAGACCAAATTTAGTAAATGATATTCCGCTTAACTTCGCCTTATTAGAGCTTTTTTCTCAAGCATCTTCTATTGCCAAAGATAATTTCGACAACCTTTTTGTACCCTACCGTTGTATGGTTTCGGATGTATTATCACAAAAAAGTATTTCCGTTAGCAAAGGAAGCTTAGCCGAAGCCGTTAGGGCAACGATGACAGTACCCTTGGTTTACCGCCCAATAAAACTCGATGAAAAGTATGTTTTTGACGGCGGACTTTACAATAATTTCCCTGCAGATGTTATGAAGACTGAATTTAAACCCGATTTTATCATTGGTGCAAACGTTTCTTCTAAAATATTTAATGAATATCCAAAAAATGATGACCGGCTAATGAATCGTTTTTTAGTATATATGTTTCTTTCAAAATCTGATTCTACATTAGTAGGTGAAAATGGCGTATATATACAGCCAAAATTAGCCGATTATACCACTACAAATTTTGAACCAGTGGCAGCACTCATTAAAAGAGGATACGAAGCAACCATGGCCGATATGGATCGGATAAAAAAATCACTATCACGTAGCGTAAGCCAGACAGAGCTGTATAAAAAGCGTAACGATTTTAATGCGCGTAAACCCAACCTTATGTTTAACACCGTTAGTGTTTCAGGCGTTAATACCCAGCAAAAAAGGTACATCGAACGTTTATTTAAAAGCGATCGGGATACTTTTAACCTATCTGATATTAAGCAAGGGTATTATAAGCTAGCAGCCGACGAAACTTTTGAAACCATTTATCCCAAAATTTCTTACCAGCAATTAACTGACAGTTACAATTTTGAAATCGTAGCACAGGCAAAAAAAAGCTTTAAGATTGATTTTGGAGGTAATATTTCTTCCAGACCAATAAGTAATGTGTATTTGGGCTTACAGTATAATTATTTAAATAAGAGAGCCTATACTTTTGGTGCTAATTTTTATTCCGGACGGTTTTACGAGTCAGCTCAGATGAATGGACGTGTTGATTATCCTTCTGGACTACCGCTATTTTTAGCAGCAGAATTTACTTATAACCACTGGAATTATTACAATGGAAGTGAGATTTTTATAGAAGACCAAAACCCCACTTATATAGAGCAGGCAGATAGGAAAATTGATCTTAAAATGGGTTTCCCACTAAATAAAAATGCAAGGGTAACATTAATTAACTCATTTATTAATAATAGCGATAATTATAGTCCAACGAATTCCTTTGCGATTGGCGATATTTTAGATCGAACAGTATTTAATGGGTTAAGGGCAATTTTAGTATTTGAAAAAAATTCTTTAAATAGAAAACAATATGCAACTACTGGGCAAAACTTCTTGTTTAGCGTTAATTATGTAACTGGAAAAGAAAATTACACACCAGGAAATAGTTATCAATTTTTCGCAAATAAACCCGATGTGTTTAGGCAATTTAGAAATTGGGGATATTTAAAATTAAGTGATGAATATTATTTCTTTCACACCCAAAAGTATGCCTTAGGGTATTTAGTGGAGGGTGTCTTATCTAATCAACCATTATTTGAGAATTATTATGCTTCACTCCTG
Organism: Pedobacter sp.; assembly: GCA_014377775.1. Classification (GTDB taxonomy): domain Bacteria; phylum Bacteroidota; class Bacteroidia; order Sphingobacteriales; family Sphingobacteriaceae; genus Pedobacter. The sequence goes on from JACMOW010000241.1 coordinate 4,156, forward strand.
TCGGCACCTGCATTTTATCCATTACAAGATAGCAAATCTTTATTTCTGCATAATTTCAGGGCATCCAGCTATTTAGCAGGCGGATTGAAAAATATTTTTCACCTAAAAAAGAACTTAGACTTAAGGTTAGAAGGTTATTTATTCTTACCTTATAGGGAATTTGTACAAAGTGGAGCAAAAGACGTTTATTATGCAGCTGCATTTAGCAAATGGCGCTATGCAGGTACTACAGGGTTGGTGTATCACACGCCAGTAGGGCCAATTAGTTTTAGCTATAATTTATATGATGATGGCATAAAAAGAAATGGAGTTTTATTACATTTGGGATATTTGATTTACAATAAACGATCTATAGAATGAGATACCTTTACCTAATTGTAATATTATTTTGCAATGCCGCTTCTTTCGCACAAAACTCGAATATCGATAATTTTATGGTGAAAGAAAGTTTACTCAAGAATAGTAAACTTGCAATTATTGCAACAGACTCACTTAATCAACCTTTAGAGGTAATTAACGGAATTTACACATTCAGCGTAAGCGGTTTCAGTCAGGAAGTTACTTTCGCTAATGGCGTTGCTGTATTACCCTTAAAAATTAATAAATCTACATTTGTATACCTAAAGCATGAAAATGATAACGGCAC
>JACMOW010000242.1 GCA_014377775.1 Pedobacter sp.
ACTCTCATGGAAGCAAGCTCCCAATCCCGTTCGACTTGCATGTATTAGGCCTGCCGCTAGCGTTCATCCTGAGCCAGGATCAAACTCTCCATTGTATAATGTTAAGTAAGATACCGACATGATGTCTGTATTCTTGTTTTTTGTATTCTTTACTCGGACCGGTCGAAACCGATTCCGCTACATGATATCTCTTTAAAGAACTTTATCGCCAACCCTATCCAGGGTAAACTACTATATTGTTTGTCTTACTTGCGCTTGACATGTTTTATCTTTTCTATTTTAAAACCTCAGAATCGCTCTGTTTAGCCTTTATTCCCGTTGGGGCTGCAAAGATATGAATGTTTTTTAAACATCCAAATCTTTTATAAAATATTTTGTTGTTGCTTTTTCCCTTTATTTCAATCTCTTTTCACTTATCGTTTTCATCCACATTCCTTGCGTTTGCGGAGTGCAAAGGTGTGATTATTAATTTTAATACGCAATAGTGATCTTATTAATTTTACGAGTGTTTTATATAAATAGTTGATTATGTGCAAGAAAAATTAATCTTATTTATTTACCACATCAATAAATCGATTAAAAACATGATTAATTAAATATAAATGAGATAATGTTAACTATTGAGGTTGTAAAATTTATAATAAATAGCATCTCAATTAGTTTTATTTTAAACATTATAAAATGTTGTTTTGCGTTAACGGGTGTAAAGGGTAGTTCTTTTTACCTTTTTTGGCAAAAAAACCGAAGCGGAGCGTAGCCTTGAAAGACGTGACCCGCTTTTTTGAGGGTAAGGCCATTATTACTTACAGGCTATTGCAGTGATTATAAATAATGATATATATTTAAAAAAGACATTATATTGAAATTATTCTATTTATTTCTAATAATATCTGATGTCAATAAAGTCGATTTTTTTTAATAGGACGCTTAGGTTCAAAATAAATTAAAAATTACTCCTTATAATATCTATCATAAAACGCCCTTTCTAAATTCTCTCTGTGATTGGGATGAGCAATTTCAATTAATGCTTTTCCGCGTTGTTTAAGATTTTTACCAAAAAGGTTTACTTTCCCATATTCTGTAACTACCCAATGAACATGTCCGCGAGTTGTAACTACTCCAGCTCCTTCTTTTAGAAACGGAGTAATGCGAGAAATACCTTTATTTGTTACTGAAGGAAGTGCTATTATTGGTTTGCCACCTAAAGAGAGAGATGCCCCACGAATAAAATCCATTTGGCCGCCAATACCGGAATATTGATAAGTACCAATGGAATCGGCGCAAATTTGGCCTGTTAAATCTATTTCTATAGCGCTATTGATTGCTATTACTTTTGGGTTTTGTCTGATAATACTGGTATCATTGACATAATTTATATTCATGACTCTGATTGATGGATTATCGTTTACGAAATCATATAGCTTTTTTGTGCCCACCATGAATGATGTGACCGATTTACCTATGTTAAGTTTTTTATTGCTGTTGTTTATAACACCGCTTTCAATTAACGGGATTACACCATCTGAAAGCATTTCTGTATGTAACCCAAGGTTTTTATGATTGACTAAGTTTTTTAATACTTGATCTGGTATACTTCCTATACCCAACTGAAGAGTTGACCCATCTTCAATTAAAGTTGTGATGTGTTTACCTATTTCCATAATAGCATTGTTAGCTTTTGAAGAGTAATCAATTTCTGGCAAGTCGGTTTTGTGCCAAACCATTGCGTCTATTTTACTTGTGTGGATAAAACCATCGCCATGGGTACGCGGCATGTTGGGATTTACTTGTGCGATTACACTCTTCGCATTGTCAACTGCTGCCTTTGCAATATCTACGGAAGTGCCTAATGTGCAGTAACCATGTTTATCAGGCTCGGAAACTTGAATTATGGCGACATCTATTGGTAGAAATTCATCCTTAAAGAGCAATGGAATCTCGCTTAAAAATACTGGAACATAATCTCCATGTAAACTATTTACTATTGATCTTGAGTTTGCAGAAACAAATAAGGAATTAAAAAAAAAACTCTCTTTAAATTTTTCATCGCTAAAGTTGCTATCGCCGAGGGTGGTGATACTTATAAGTTCGACATTTCTTAATTCTTTGTAACGATTTTGCAATGTTTCTATAATGACTATTGGGGTTGCAGCGCTGCCATGAAGAAAAACACGATCGCCGGATTTAACCAATTTTACAGCTTCCTCTGCTGTGATGTACTTACTATTATTCATAAAGATATTATTTGACTCCATTAAGTTATAAATCGAATGATTAAAAAAAGGTTTGTTAATAAATAATAAAACTTGTAGATTTTGATCACCCCTAACTTTGATTTTTTTTTAGATACGACTCTTTTTTTATAAAAAATTACCCTGCTTTTCCAATAAACTAGCTGTTGACTTACGCGAATATATTGGGAACATTTATGAATTTTATTAAAAGTGACAAAGGTCACATATTAGCACAGGTGTAGTCATTCTATTGTCACCATGAGCGAGATATTTTTGTAGAATATAAAAAGTGATTCTATAATTATGTTGGTACAACCAGATAAATTTTACTACGATAACAAAATAGTTAGAAATTTTGCCATTGCCACTATCGTTTGGGGTATTGTTGGCATGACAGTAGGCTTATTAATAGCCACACAACTTTATAGCCCATCAATGAATATGGGCAATCAGTATACCACTTATGGAAGAATAAGACCATTACATACCAATGCGGTGATTTTTGCATTTGTTGGGAATGCCATTTTTATGGGCGTTTATTACTCATTGCAAAGATTATTAAAAGCCCGAATGTTTAGCGATGTGCTAAGTAAAATACATTTTTGGGGTTGGCAATTAATTATTGTTTCAGCAGCAATTACACTTCCACTCGGTTTAAGCACTTCTCATGAATATGCTGAGCTTGAGTGGCCAATTGATATTGCCATCACTATCATTTGGGTGGTTTTTGGAATCAATATGTTTGGAACTATCATAAAAAGGAGAGAAAAACACCTTTATGTTGCCATTTGGTTTTACATTGCCACATTTGTAACCGTTGCTGTGTTACATATTGTTAACTCTTTTGAACTCCCTGTTTCTATTTTTAAAAGTTATTATGTTTTTGCAGGGGTTCAAGATGCTTTAGTGCAATGGTGGTATGGTCACAATGCAGTGGCATTTTTCTTAACAACGCCATACTTGGGGATGATGTACTACTTCTTACCTAAAATGGCCAATCGCCCCATTTATTCTTATCGTTTAAGTATCCTGCATTTTTGGGCTTTAATATTCATTTATATCTGGGCTGGCCCACATCATTTATTATATACTTCCCTACCTGGATGGGCACAATCTTTAGGTGTTGCTTTTTCAATTATGTTGATTGCCCCTAGTTGGGGTGGGATGATCAACGGTTTATTGACTTTGCGTGGTGCTTGGGATAAAGTACGTGATGATGTAACCTTGAAATTTATGGTGGTTGCATTAACTGCCTACGGAATGGCAACTTTTGAAGGCCCAATGTTATCTTTAAAAAGTGTGAATGCTATTGCGCATTTTACAGATTGGATTATTGCCCACGTTCACGTAGGCGCATTAGGCTGGAATGGATTTTTAACTTTTGGCGTTTTATATTGGTTAATCCCAAG
>JACMOW010000033.1 GCA_014377775.1 Pedobacter sp.
AATAAGGGAGCTAACGAGGGAATTAAACGCTGTGAGAGTGGAAATGCTTAAGAATTAAACGGTTGGTTTTTTATAAAGTCCAAACTCGCACAAGGTGATGCAAATCGGGGCGCTAAGTTTAATTCTAATTTTATTTGTACTTATTGGCTGTTTAAGCTCAATTAGTTGCTTCGCGCCTACACTCGCACCGGTAGCAATGCTTTTCCATTTGTTATTCTCCATCACTTCTATCGCGTAGTTATCTATACGCTGGTCTAAGGGAATATACTCCTGTAAGCTAATAATATCAAAAGTAGCCGATTCTTTAAATTCAAAGTTAATTGTTGCCTGATGATTGGCATCGGCCGTTGCCCAATACGTATTCGTATTGCGATCTAAAATGAAGTTAAGATTAAAATTTTTACCCCGATTATTACTTGCTGTAATTTTAGCTTTTTTGGCAAGATTGTTAGCGAAAGTTTGCTTAATCAAATCGCCAAAAGTCTTTAATACAGCTACACCATCTTCGTGAAGCAATCCTCTGGTATCAGGTGCCAAACCAAGATCTAATCCTGCTCCTCTACCAACACTTTTTAAATATAAGTCGAAAAGTTGATCTGGTGTTTTAGGCTTTTCATTCGCATGAAAAAACCAACCACCTCTTAACGGAACATCACATTCTGCGGGCATCCAAAATTTACCGTCTCTAATGCCTTTGGGGCTGTTTGGATAGTTAGACTGACCTGGTACTGCTACATTTTGTTCTTTTGCTGGCATTGGCGTAAAGGATAATACGTGGTATTATCTATCATTCGTTTTTCTTTTGCGCAACCATAATAACCATCCCCACCATTTGCGCCGTCGTGCCAACTCATAAAAAGGTCTCCGTAGTTGCTGTACAATTCTTTCAGCTGCGCTTGATAAATACCTAAATACTCGGCCGTGCCATATTTACTATTGTTTCTATCCCAAGGGGAACAATATACGCCAAATTTTAGTCCATGTTTTCGAGCTGCGAGTTCCATTTCTTTTACCATGTCTCCCTTTCCATTTCTAAATGGGCTTTTTGAAATGTTATAATCCGTAGTCTTTGTTGGCCATAAAGCGAAGCCATCATGATGTTTTGCTACCAATGCAAGTCCCTTAAATCCACCTGCTTTTGCAGCTTTCGCAATTTGCTCCGCATCAAAATTGGTAGGATTAAATAGTTTAGGATCGGCATCCCCATAGCCCCACTCTTTATTTTCGAAAGTTGTAGGTGTAAAATGTATTAAGCCGTACACTTCTACGTTGTGCCACGCCAATTGTCTTTTTTCGGGAATGGCACCATAAGGTTTTGGAGGGGATTGGCCAAATGTAAAGTTAAAACAAGCGATTAATAAAATAAGTAAAATGGCTTTCATTAGATTTAGTTTAACAACTAAATCTAATGATTATTTAGAAAAATATATTGCTAATTTTTCTTTCACATAACGTTTAATTCTACTCATTATATTTCCTTTTCTATTTTGTAAAAAAGCTTTGATTGCACTGTAGGCTGCTTCGTGTTCTTCTATTACTGTTGGAAAATCTTGTATAGCTTTAGGGTTAATGACCACATTATAAATATCATTTATGCCAGAATGTACCCCTGTGCCGTCATGGCCTATGTTGTTAATTAAAGATTGAGAAGGGTTTAAAGTTAAGCCACCTTTTAAAAAAATAGAGGCGTACCACCGGATTGCCCAACTGTTATTTTTCCCCGTTTTAAACTGGCGCATTTGCCGCCAAAAATTCATGGTATGCTCAACGGAGAACGCAGCTTTTTTTGGCTTGTCGAAAGCCTGCATTAAGGTATCAATATTAGGCTCGAAATGTAACCACGCCCTCTCCCATGTTGCCCAACCCCAGCTGGTGGCTGCTCTATAAAAAAAACTTTCAGGTAAATTTTGTACTGTTAAGGGATACATGTAAGCGCCAATATGCATTACTTTCTCCTCAATGCGATAACGATTTAAAGCTTCGTTAAAGTAGGTAAGGGTGTAGGGCGAAGAAATTAAATCGTCTTCAAAAACAATAATCTGTCCATATTCTTTCGTTAAACGATTTACACCTTCGATTACCGAATTGGCAAGGCCTTTATTTTCTTTTCTCTCAATTAGCTCCACCGATTTAAACCCATCAATTTTTTGGATAAAATTTCTCACTTCCTGTACTTTTTCCTCATCTTCGGCAGATTTGGGACCATCAGAAAAAATAAATAATCTACTTTCCGAGGCCAATTCGTTTTGTTGCAAAAATTTAACGGTTCGCTGGGTATGCAGCGGACGGTTGTAAACGAAAAGAGCTATTGGAGCAAGATTCTGCATTAAAAAATATGTAGGTTTTGATCAGATTTTTTGGTTAAAACGGTATAGGCATTTGCAAATTGTTCTTGTTTCTTCTTGCCTAAAATATTGCCTAAAATATTTTTTGTATAATATTCCAATAGTATTTTTAATTTTTTTGGAATGATTTGTGCCGATTTTTTGTTCACAAATTCATTAAAATAGTTAACTTCTGGTGGGGTCTGCGAAACTTTATCGGCAACAATTTCTAGACCTTCACTTTTTAGTAAAAAGCGTATAGAAGTAGGTGTATACATGTTAATATGTCCATAATCTAAAAAATGCTTCATCCGATTATCCACTCCAAAACGGTAATCTTTTGGCACTTCAATTACAATGTATTTGGCTACTCGTTTTAATTCTCGAATTAAAATCCGTTCATGTTCTACATGCTCTAAAACGTGTGCCAAAACAATGAGATCAAAACTGTTGTCAGGGTAAGGGATCTTATAACCATCAAAAGTTTGTGCATCTTTAAGTCTACCTAAATTTCTATTTTTAATTAAATCTACGCCACTTTGTGCAATTTCTAAGGCATATAATTCTTCGCCAAACGCCCACTCATTAAAATAATGTAAAATACTCCCATCACCAGCACCAACTTCCAGTACTTTTTTAGGTTGAAGACTTTGGCATACCTCAACAATGTTTTTTGCTTTAAATTTGGCGCCCAGCATTCGCCAAGCCGTATCATTATTGGTATAAAAATCGTCGTATGCAGTTTTCACCTCCTCACTTAACATCGTGTTGTTTTTTGCCATTAAAACTATATATCTAAACAGTTATTTGCTTTATAAAAAACTGAAGTTGCTTTCTCGTAAAATAAACCTGGCGAAATACCAGAAAATGAGAGCTCCTTAAACCCCTGTTGTTTTAAAAAATCTCGTGCCTCGTCGTAATTTTTACGTTCCGAATCATCCAATACAATCACCCCTTTTTCGGTTAGGCTGTTTATACTATGCTTGCAACAATTTACCCGATCTCTTCCGTCTACAATAATGATGTCAAATTTCTCATCTAGTGAGGCTGCTTTTTTACTGTATAAGCCACCCCTGTCTAGCGTACAAAAAATCATTTCAGCATTATTCGCCTTCTCTTTAACAATTTTCTGATACCAAGCCTCGTCGTGCTCCACAGAAACTACTTTTCTTACGTTTTTAGCATAAAATAAGGTAGAATTTCCTGAGCCATATTCAAAAATAGTCAAGTCTTTAGTTAACCGAGGTTTAATAAAATCGATAAATGAATAGGTAACCCAAGGGATAGGCAAACCATTACCATCTACTGCTTGTTGATTATCAAATGCGTTAAACCAACCAATGGAATCGAGATAACCCTTATGACCGTGGGATAAAAGAGAAAAAAGCCTTTTTGGCTTGGATAATAAGTTTGCTAATGCTTTAAGTGTACTCAACGTCTAACTATTTTTTGAAATAATGAAACCAAAAATAAGGATTTTAACATCATTATTCCTTGTGGTCTGGTTTTGGGGATAAAAAGAATGGAGAAAGCAGTAACAAAACAAGCAATTAACGTAGCTATTGATGCACCAACACCTGCATATTTAGGAATTAACCAGAAGTTCAATACAATATTAACAATGGCACCTAAAGCTGTTCTGTAAAATGAGATTTTTATATAACCCTCAGCAATAAGGTATTGTGAGCTAGCACTACCTAAAAATATAAATATACCCGACCAGATGTGAATAGAAAGCATAGCACCTGCTCCATTAAACTTGTCTGCATAAATCAAATGGGTGATATCATTTGCAAAAAAACTAATCAAAATAGCTACAGGTAAACTAATATAAACCAATAAATCGTAAAGGTTTTTTAACCGCTTATGGTATCTTTCTAAATCTGTTTTGCGCGCATTTATAATGGCAGGGAAAACCGAGGTAACAATGGCAACGGGCATAAATAACCACGCCTCACTAATATTTGCTGCTGCAGAATAGATACCAACGGCAACACTTCCAACAGTTTTTAGCATCACTATGTCTATTTTCATATAAATGGATACCATTGCCGCAGACAAAATAAGTGGATAGGACTGCCTTAAAAGTGAAGAAGCCCTTTCCTTATTAAACACCCATCCGCTAATATTTCCTACTTTAGCTTGATAAACAATGATTAATCCAATCGCTAAAATTAAGGCATCAAAAAAATACGCAAATACAATATAGAGGAGAGGAAGTTTAAGTAGCAGAATAGTAATTTTAATGATCGCAGACAATATTGTAACGACGTTCTGTACCTGAACTACATATTTAGCCTGTACTTGAGATTGGAAATAAGCATCGATAACATTAAATGATTTAAACAGAGATGTAAAAGCAATTAGGGCTACCAATAAGGTTAATGTGGTTCCGGGTTGTGCCGAAAAATGATGATAAATAATATACACCAAAAGCGTAATTGGTATTAGCAAAGCGTTAGTGCCAAGGCGTAGCCACAATGAAGTGCCTAAGATTTCATCTTTTTTAGAAGGGTCGTTTATAATTTCGCGGATAATGAAGGTGTCAAGACCTAAAGCACCAATTGCTCCTGTAATGGCCACCAAGGCTATTACAAAACTTAAATCACCAAATGAAGCAGGGCCTAAATATTTTGCAATTGCTAAATTTACAATCAAGCTTAGTATTTTTCCGAACATCAACCAACCTGTATTCTTCAAATACTTGTTAAATGCTTCTTCATCAAAACCTTTAATGCTAGGGAATCTCATCAGAACAAAGATGTAGAAAAAATGTCAATTCGTATCAATTGCTCATCCGATGAGCATGGGTAATTCTCCCTAATTGTTTTAAATGATGGTTAAGATGAATTTCGATGAATCTTAACCATTGTTTTGCATTCAAAAAACCTAAACGGGGATGAGGAACTTTAAGGGTCGGATTAGCTTTTTCAATCTGACTAACTGCTTTATCCAGTTGAAGTTCGAAGTCGGCGATAAACTGTTGCGCAGCATTCCTATTTATTTTCTTTACCCTGTCCATTAACCTTTTTGGAACTTTATATCGTTTGCCAGGTGGCAACATTCCGAAAAATAAAATGGCTTTAGCACCAAAGTGGGTTTTTTCGATCAAGCCTTCACCATTTAAACATTTTTGAACCGCTAATAATGAAAGTAGGCTTGCATCAAAAATATGCGCATATACTTCACTATACGACCATCCACCAAGTGGTGGGGTGAGCATAAACTCTTTATCAGCTACTGAAAATAATTTTACTTTATAGGCATCAACTATTTTCGCAACAGATTGAAGTACTTTATTGGTGTTCATAATTAAAAATGATTTAGTAATTCATTTAGATGATTAATTTGCCATTTTACTTCAGCTGGTTGCGGAATATTTAGCGGGTTGAAGAATATGGCTGTTATCCCAAAATCTTGTGCACCACGAATATCGGCTTCTAAGCTGTCCCCAATCATGATACTTTCCCCTTTATCTGCGCCAGCTTTGTCTAATGCATACTGAAAGATAGTTGGATTAGGCTTGTTTACCCCAACATCTTCTGAAATGATTACATTGGCGAAATAGGGATTAAGTTTGGATACCCTCATTTTTGTTAACGTAGTTTCTTTAAAGCCATTTGAAATGATATGCAGCGTATATTTTTGTTGTAAATAACCTAAAACTTCTACTGCACCCTCAAATAAATTGGTTTTTGTGGGGCTCATATTTACATAATCTTCTTCAAATTGAGAAGGCACTAAATCTGGCTTTACACCCATTTCTAAAAATGTTTTTCTAAAACGTTCATCTCTTAGTGTTTCCTTACTAATCTCTCCCAAATGATATTTTGCCCATAAACGATGATTGTTCTCCGTGTATCTCTCAATAAATTCTTTAGCAGAATGAAGTCCTAATGCTTTTAATTGATGAACCTCGTAAAGCTCCAAAAGCGTTTCTTGCGCATTGCGATCAAAATCCCAAATGGTATGGTCGAGATCGAAGAAAATATGTTTCGTCATTAAAGTTGTTGAAAAATCTAAGATGATCAAAAATAGTAGTTTTTAAATTAATAGATTCGTTAAAACGGTTAATTATTGCTTTTTTGTATATTGCAATTAAATGTACGCTCGTGATCAAATATTTAAAATATACCAATCCACTAATTATTTATGTTTTAGCCATAATTAGTTTTACCCAAACCGGTTTATTATGTTGGTTAGCCATGATTTACGCTTGGGTGCTCGTGCCAAGTATCGAATTGTTAATTAAGCCCATCGAAGAGAATATGAATGATGCAGAGGAAGAATTGGCTAAACATGATAGGCGATATGATTATTTGCTTTATCTTGTTGTTTTGATACAAATTCCTACTTTAATTTTCTTTTTGTATTCTTTTACCTATTCAGCTTTACAGCCTTTGGATATCGCTGGGAGGGTCTTAACAATGGGTTTGCTTTGTGGTACTTTTGGTATTAATGTAGGGCATGAATTAGGGCATCGTAAAAATAAATTTGAAAAAATTTTAGCTAAACTATCCTTACTCAGTTCGCTTTACATGCATTTCTTTATAGAACATAACAAGGGTCACCATAAGAACGTTGCCACCAATAGCGACCCAAGTAGTGCCCGTTACAATGAAGTATTATACTTTTTCTATGTTAGAACAATTATTTACAGTTACCTATCGGCATGGCATATTGCGAATACCGAGCAGAAGAAATCGGGTAAGCACATAATTAGTATTCATAATGAAATGATACAAATACATTTGATCCAATTCTTTTTTGTGGCGTCAATCTATTTTGTATTTGGCGGTATGATTACACTTTATTTTTTAGCAGCGGCATTTGTAGGGATATTGTTATTAGAAACCGTAAACTATATCGAGCATTATGGTTTGCAGCGTAAACAGATAGAAACAGGTAAATTCGAGCGCACGCAACCAACGCATAGTTGGAATAGTAATCATGTGCTTGGGCGTGTATTGTTGTTTGAGTTAAGTAGGCACAGCGACCATCATTATTTAGCGAGCAGAAAATATCAAATACTAAAGCATCATAGCGGTGCTCCGCAGTTACCAACGGGTTACCCTGGATCGATGTTATTAGCCCTAGTGCCCCCCTTGTGGTTTTATATGATGAATAAAAAAATTAAAAAACTAAACGATTAAGCTTTAACGCCATAAGCTAAATCCCCAGCATCTCCCAAGCCCGGTACGATATATGATTTGCTTGTCATTTCTTCATCGATAGCGCCTAGCCATAAATCGGCTTTTGGAAGGTTTGCACGCACATGTTTTACGCCCTCGGTACTCGCAATGGCGGAAACGATATGGAGTTTTTTAATTTTATGACGATTAATTAGTTCTTTAGCACAAAGTACCATACTTAAACCGGTAGCTAACATGGGGTCGGCCAGAATAATAGTTTTGCCTTCTAAATCTGGGGCCGAGATGTGCTCCATTTGGATAATAAAATCTCCACTTTTTTTTGTTTTGCGATAAGCGGTGATAAAAGCACATTCAGCGCGATCAAAAACGTTTAAAAGGCCTTGTTGCAGAGGTAATCCTGCTCTTAAAATAGTGGCTAACACGGGCTGTTCACTTAATACCATGCTTTTTGCAATGCCTAGCTGGGTTTGTATATCTACTTCGGTATAAGCTAATGTTTTACTAATTTCATGAGCAAAAAAGGTGCCTAAACGCTCCAGGTTCTTGCGAAAGCGCATCGAGTCTTTCTGAATATTTTCATCCCGAAGCTCGGCTATGAAAGTATTGGCGATAGCATTTGTTTTGCTGAGGTCGAACATCATTTAGTAAATATAAGAAATTATTATTTCTTTGGTGGTGGCGGAATCACTACTTTGTTTGTTTTAATTTTCGAAAAGCGATAGCTCAAGCTCAACATTAAATTGCTAGAGTTATTTGTGCCATAGCTCTCAGAAATAAAGTTATCGCCCTGGTTAAATATGATGTTATTTCTGCGTCCAAATGGATCACTTGCGCTCACTCTTGCAGTTAATTTATTCTTGAAAAAGATCTTTCTCGCTGCAAAACTACTATTAATAGAGCCTTTGCTTCGCCCTTGCGCATTAGGGGTGTTTGCATAGTTTACATTCGACTCGAAGGCGGTTTTGAAAGGCAATTGCATGGATAGACCAAATACAGCACTAAACCCAAACCCATCTCTATTTAATGAAGAGTTTAAAAGAGAGATATAATTTGTTTGGAACACTCTAAAGCTTGCATTTGATACAATTTTAGTGTTAGGACGATAATTACCATTCAGCATTAATGATAGCGCAGTGTTAGATCCAACATTTTCAAAAGTGCTTTCTGAAACCCCATTTTTGTTTACGATGCGATAGCGTTCTATTACTCCTGAGCTTTTTGAATAGGAGATTCGTGGGGTAAACGACCATTTTTCCCCGAATGCACCAAAACTGAAATCCATTTGATGGGTATAGGCAGGTGTTAAATTTGGATTGCCATAAGAGATATTTAATGTATCTGAATTATTTACTTGTGGGTTAAGTGAATTTTCTCTAGGTCTATTTACACGAACACTGTAGGTAGCGCCCAGATTATAACGTTTCTTAAAAAATCGACTTAAAGAAATGTTGGGGAATAAACTAATATAAGGGTCTACATTGTAATTGCTGCCAGTTGAGAGATCGAAATTTACATTGGTTAGTTCAGCTCTTAATCCTGTTTTTATACCCCAGCCGTTCTTACGATAGTTGTAAGCCGTATATCCGCTAAAAATATTTTCGTTATAAAAAAACTTATTCGTTAATTTTTTATCGGTTATATATCGTTGTGAAGAAAAATTAAAATTCTCTACCAATAAATCATTGTCATTTTTACGATAATTATAGGCGATCCCAAATTCTAGGCGATCTCGTTTTTTAAATATGGGCTTATCGTAATCTAAATTAAAAGTGATTCCGTCATTCCCAGTTTCATTACTGTTTTGTTGTAACGTAGGGTTTAAATTAGCCGGAAAAGCATAGGTACGATTAAATGTTCGATAACTGATATTTGCATTGGTATTGATTGTAATCCCCATGGATAATGCACCTCCAATGGTATCGGTTTTTAAATTATAATCGGCCGTAAAAACAAAATTGTTGCTCTTCCCATCCCCTAAATTTTGCTGGTTACGCAATCGAACCTCTTTCAGTTGTTCATTGATGTCATAAAAATCAGTTCCGGTTCTATTATTGTTACTGTTCACATTGTAGTTTGTTGAAAGACGTAAATTTTGCTTTGGAGTGATATCCAGATCAAGCCCCAAGCGAATATTTCCGCCATCTCCCAGGTTTCGACTATCGTTAAATTGATTAAGATAAAAAGTGGTATCGGGGAAAAGATTTGTTCGGTAATTTTGGTTATCGCTCTTGGCAATATTCTGACGATAGGACCCACCCCCATTAAAGCTGTAGTTTTTGCCTTTGTAGGATGCATTGGCATTGGCATTGCTGTTTCCCTGAAGACCCGCAGTTACGCCAAGATTACCATTAAAGCCAACTTTGAAGCCTTTTTTCATCACAATGTTAAGAATCCCTTCTCCATCACCTGAATATTTGGATGGAGGATTAGTCATCACCTCAATTTTTTCAATGGCATCAGAAGGTAACACATTCAACAAATCTGCAATATTTGAAGTCATATATTCAGAAGGCTTTCCATCAATAAAAATTCTTGTGCTTCTTTTACCTGCTATGGTTGCGTTACCATCGATATCAACTTGAACCATTGGTACATTTTTTAACACGTCGGTTGCTGTACTCCCTTCGGCTAAAATAGATGCGCCTACATTATAGGTAATTACATCTGCACCGAATTCTACGATAGGCTTTTGAGCGGTAATAACCACTTCAGAAAGCATACTCGACTCGTTACTAAGCTTAAGTGTGCCTATGTTTTTATCAAAATCTTTTCCGGTGATAATAATCTCATTCACAAATAGAATGGTATAACCAACATAGCTTACCTTTATCCTATATGATCCAGATTTTAAATTAATAAATTTAAAATATCCGTTCTCATCCGTTTGCGTAGTAAATAATACTTGCTCAGCAGTAGATTCATAGAGTGCGACGCCAGCAAAAGGAACAATTAGCGCACCTACCTCCTCCACTACTTTACCTCGAATAATTCCGTTTTCAGTAGGATATAATTTTATTTTCTTTGCATAAATACTAAGAGTAATTAAACTTAAAGCAGTAAGAGATAAAAAATTTCGGATTAGTTTTTTCAATTTTTATAAAATTTTACTGTGGCAATACAAATTATAATCATTAATAGCGGAACTTTACTTGAGTAGGTATCATTTAATCCAATTTCGTTAAATTTTACATAAAAATAAGACAAAAGTCGGCTTTGAAGGATTAAAAAAAGAGGAGTAACTATTTTATTACAGCCATGCTTAATTACAGTAATATTTTTGATAACGAAGGGCTAACTTATGTCAACTACCGAAAATTAGTTGATGAACTTTTAGCGGCAGGTAAAACTACAGGTCACGACCATGCTGAAGAGATGTTGCATTATACCAAAATGAACGTGCAGCGAATGAAAAGAGTTGAAAAAGCGTCTACTTTGAATGAAAAATTATTAACCACAATTGAAAAAATTAAGTGTCATTATCATTTTTTAGTGATTACTGAAGGTTGGTGTGGCGATGCTGCCCAAATTGTTCCGGTTATAAATAAGATTATTTTGGCTGCGCCTGATAAATTTACACTACGCCTAGTGCTAAGAGATCAAAATATCCCATTAATTGATGCGCACTTAACCAATGGCGGTAGGGCTATTCCAATCCTTTTGGTTTTAAATGAAAATAAGGAATTGATATTGTCAAAATGGGGTCCAAGGCCCATACTTTTACAATCGTTATTGGCAGAATGGAAAAGTGAATATTCCGATCAGATGCAGATTGCAACATTATTGCATGGATGGTATGCAAGGGACAAAACACAAACTACGCAACAGGAATTGGCATTGCTTTTAGAGAAATTAGTTTAGCCAATCTGCTGCATACCAATGGGCTTTTCCGAAAAAGTTATTTGCCAAAGGTTTCATTAATTTTAACCCATTCACACTATTGGTAAAACAAACTAATATTTGTTGCCTTTCTGGGTGGATCATAAAAAACGTTTTATAGTCTCCATTATCACCCCAATGCCAAGCCATTTTCCCCAATTCATTTTTTTGGATACCTAATCCTAAACCCCAAAATAAGTATTTAGCATTATTGTTAACCGAAATTTCATTTTTTAGCATCAAGTTCAACTGATGTTTAAGTAATACTTTTAAGAATAAGCTATAATCGTGAGCAGTAGTTAACAATGAATAGGCTGCATTTGGTAAAAAATATTCGCTTCTTTCGGTGGGTTCGTTCTTATTATTATGTCCATAAGTGGCACTTTTGGCAAACCTTTCTTCCCAAATAAAGGAAGAATTTTTCATGCCAAGGGGTTTAAATACCCTTTCAGATGCGATATTTTGGAAATCTTTTTTTAAAATCGATTGGATAGCTAATTGTAAATAAACAAATCCTTCGCCAGAATAACTCCACTTTGTACCAGGTTTAAATTGAGTTTTTAAAGTGGAGGAGCTCCAGGCTTTTTGCATCGGGTTTTCTGCCCAATTTTGCCATCCTGTGGTATGATTTAATACCATTCGAGCAGTTATATCTTTTGAGTTAGGATCATCTTTCATTCGATGATAGTTGAAATAGACATACAATGGCGTATCTATATTTATCTTTCTTTCGGCAACCAGTTGCATGCAGATGTAAGCTAAAACTACTTTGCTTAACGATGCGGCTTGGAATATGGTAGTTGAATTAACCTTTTGATTAATCCCAGTAAATGCTGAACCCGAATTATAGCTCGTGGTTTTATTTTTGTCGACCCATATTAGCTGAACCCCTTTTACACTTGAATCAGCTATTAATTTGTCAATAAATGCACTTTGTGAAAATACTGCTTTAATTGCTGTAAGTAAAATAAATAAGCTAAGCGCAATCGTTTTCATTTAATCAACAGAAACGGTAAGCCCTTCTTGCTGCAATATTTTTCGGTATACTTCCATCTCTGTAAATGATCCTTCAAGAACTCCACATTTCCCTTTATTATGAACTTCCCAGGCAATTTTTTCACTCTGCGACTCAGTATAATCTAAATATTTCATCATACACCAAATTACATGCTCAAAGGTATTTACATCATCATTCCACAAAATTAGTCGATGAACCGTCTTTAAAGAAGTTAAAATTTCTTCAAGTGTAAATGTTTCTTCCTTTGTTTCTGTAGACATTGTACAAAATTACGGAAATAGTATCAAGTAGTTAGTATCGAGTATCAAGATTTGAATTATTTGTGAATAAAAATTGATTGAAATTGGTTGGTGTAGAATAGCTCGCATAATGATCTTGCCCGGAGGTTAGATACGCCTAGTCTTGATACGCGCTACTAACGACTAAATTAATTACATTTGTTTTCAAATCAAATGGTTATGAATAGTTCAAAAATTGCGGGTATAGGATACTATGTGCCCAAAAATGTATATACAAATGATGATTTATCACGCTTTATGGAAACTAACGATGCTTGGATTCAAGAGCGTACAGGAATCAAAGAACGTCGATTTGCAGATAGGTTAGAAGAAACGACCACCACCATGGGTGTTGAAGCTGCGAAAATTGCCATAGAAAGAGCTGGTATAACCCATCAAGATATAGATTTTATCATTTTTGCTACTTTAAGTCCCGATTATTATTTTCCAGGATGTGGTGTATTATTGCAACGCGAAATGAAAATGCGGGAAGTTGGTGCATTGGATGTCCGAAACCAATGCTCAGGTTTTTTATATGCACTCTCTGTTGCCGACCAATTTATAAAAACTGGGATGTATAAGAATATTTTAGTTGTTGGCAGTGAAAAGCACTCTTTTGCGATGGATTTTGAAACGCGAAGTCGCAATGTTTCAGTAATTTTTGGTGATGGAGCTGGGGCAGTGGTATTACAGCCAGCCAAAAAGGAAGGGCAAGGTATCTTAAGCACACACTTACACAGTGATGGCAATGATGCAGAAATTTTAGCAATGTTTTATCCAGGTTCCCATGCCAATAAATGGATGAAAGATAAACCCGGCTACCCTGAGCAGGAATTGGGCGGATTATTTATGACCACTGAGCAATTGGAAAGTGGCGCTGCTTTACCCTATATGGATGGGCCTGCTGTTTTTAAAAAGGCTGTAGTTAAATTTCCGGAGGTGATTAGAGAAGCATTAGCTGCAAATCATTTAACCGCAAATGATATTGATTTATTAGTTCCACACCAAGCTAATTTACGAATCAGTCAATATGTGCAACAGCTGTTAAATTTGCCCGACGAAAAAGTATTCAATAATATTCAGAAATATGGGAATACTACGGCTGCATCTGTTCCTATTGCACTGTGCGAGGCTTGGGAAACAGGTAAAGTTAAAGATGGAGACCTTATCTGCTTAGCGGCATTTGGTTCAGGATTTACCTGGGCAAGTGCTTTAATAAGGTGGTGATAGATGTAATATGTAAAATGGGAGAGGTAAAATGGAAGAGCAGAAGGAGCATAAAACACTGACTTTTAATAAATTAATTAAACTTTTTCAATTTATTATAGTCGAATTAAAAAAAAATCCATAAATTCATATATATTTAATAATTATGGCGCTCGAAGTTTACAAAGGAAGTTTTGGAAAAAATGAATTAACACATTTACTTAAACGCTGTTTATTCGGTGTTACAAGGGCAGATGTGAGCTCATTATTGGGGAAATCCTTAAATGAAGTGGTCGATTATCTGCTGTTAGATTCGTCACTGCCTATGTTTCCAATCAATAATTATAATGATGGCAGTGCGAATGATGCCACTATCCCAGCTGGTGGCGTATGGGTAAATGCGCCTTATGGTGACGGAACCATAAATAGCCGGAGAGTTACCTCGTTTAAATCATGGTGGACTGGCCAAATGCTTACGCAAAATGTTTCTTTAAGGGAAAAAATGGTGCTGTTTTGGCATAATCATTTTGCAACAGAAACTGCTGTAATTAGCGATGCAAGATATATTTTCAAGCAAAATAATTTATTCAGAACGCTAGCTTTTGGTAGTTTCAAAGAGATGGTGAAGCAAATAACCATCGACCCTGGAATGTTGCGGTACTTAAATGGATATTTGAACACGAAAACGGCTCCAGATGAGAATTATGGTAGAGAACTGCAAGAATTATTTACCATGGGTAAAGGTCCTGACGCTAAGTTTACCGAAGCCGATGTTAAAGCGGCAGCTCGTTTATTAACTGGATATAGAGTAGACTCGGTGAGTATTACTTCTATTTTCGATACAACACGGCATGATACCACCGATAAACAGTTCTCTGCATTTTATAACAATAAACTAATTAAAGGCAGAATAGGTGTAGATGGTGCCAAGGAGGTTGATGACATTGTAGACATGCTATTTATGCAAAATCAATTGGCACTCCATGTATGTAGGCGTTTGTATACCTTTTTTGTGTATTATGATATTACCCCAGCAGTTGAACAGAATGTTATTATTCCGCTAGCTGAAATATTTAGAACAAATAATTATCAAATAAAACCAGTTTTAAAAGCATTGTTTACCAGTAATGATTTTTTTACCGCGCAAAATAGGTCCTGCAACATTAAATCGCCAATTGATTTAGTGGTTGGCCTTTGTCGCGAATTTGAAATTGTTTTTCCAGATGGGTTAGATTATGTGAATTTATACTACATGTGGGATTATATAAGAGGCCAAGCTTCAACTATCCAACAGAATATCGGAGATCCTCCGAATGTTGCCGGATGGCCTGCTTATTATCAGTCGCCACAATTTTACGAACTATGGGTTAATTCTGATACCTTACCTAAACGTAATTCATTTACCGATCGTTTTATTAGCGCAGGTTATACCCGAAATAATAAAAAAATAATCATTGATCCCCTAGTCTATACCGCTAAATTCAGTAAGCCAGAAGATCCTGATCAGTTGATAAATGACGTAATTGATCACTTATATACTTTAGCCGTAAGTGCCCAGGTAAAAACCTTCTTAAAAAGTATCTTGCTTAGTAATCAGGCATCTAATATTTATTGGACAGAAGCTTGGACTAATTATAAGCTCGACCCAACAAATACAGGGAAGATTAATATTGTAACCACTAGGTTAAAAGAATTTTATAAGTATATCATGAATTTAGAGGAGTATCAATTATCATGAAAAGGCGGGAATTTATCACCAAAACACTACCAGCAGGGGTTTTATTACCTTCTTTAATTAATGGATTTTCTTTAAAAGCATTTGGCGCATCAAGTTTGTTATCAGCCATGACATCGGCTAGTGAAGAAACAGACCATGTACTCGTAATTATTCAACTTAATGGAGGTAATGATGGCTTAAACATGGTTATTCCATTACAGTATTACGATAATTTAATGCTTGCTAGGCAGAATATCATCCTTCCGCAAGATAAGATTATCAAGTTGGGTAACTTTAGTACAGGTTTACACCCTAAAATGACAGGGCTTGGCGATTTGTATAAGGATGGAAAAGTTCAGGTTATTCAATCAGTTGGTTACCCAACGCCAAATTTTAGCCACTTTAGAGCTACTGATATTTGGCAATCGGCGTCAGACTCAAATGTACAAATTCAAACAGGTTGGGCTGGAAGGTATTTAGGCGAAGAATTTCCGAATTTCCCAGTTGGCTTTCCGAATACGGTAATGCCCGATCCCCTGGCCATTCAAATCGGTTCATTTTTATCGCCAGCTTTTCAAGGTCCTGTAATTAATATGGGGATGGCGATTTCTGATCCAGTTAATTTTTATAATTTAATAAATGGGATACAATCACCTGCGCCAAATACCAACGCAGGTAAAGAGCTTACGTATATCCGTCAGGTATCTCAACAAACACAGCAATATGCTAATGTAATAAAAACAGCAGCTAATAAAGTAAAAACTCAAGGTGTATATCCTACCGGTAATGCTTTAGCTGATCAATTAAAAGTGGTGGCACGATTAATTGGTGGGGGCTTAAAAACAAGAATGTACATGGTAAATATAGGTGGGTTCGATACCCACGCCGGTCAGGTAGTAGCAAATGCAAATGACACGGGAACACATGCGGTTTTACTTCAAAAAGTGAGCGATGCTATTAAAGCCTTTATGGACGATCTAAAATTACAAGGCGTTTCGAAAAGAGTAGCTGGAATGACCTTTTCTGAGTTTGGCCGACGTATTAAATCTAATGCCGGGGTAGGTACTGATCATGGTGCTGCAGCCCCAGTAATAGTTTTTGGCGATGGGATACAAGGGGGGGTTTTAGGAACAAACCCAGTAATTAGCGACACAACTTCTGTTAATGATAATATTCCGATGCAATACGATTTTAGATCGATATATGCCACGCTATTAGAAAAATGGTTCTGTGTAGATAAAACCATCCTTCAAAATGTGATGTTCAAAAACTTCCAGTCTTTGCCCATTATACAAGCAGGAACAAATTGTTTGTCTACCGATATTAGAACCGTAAATCAGGAAAGCGGACAAAATTTAATTACCAATTATCCAAATCCATTTTCGACTCGAACTACAATTAAATATCAATCTAAGGGCGGACATGTGCTTATACAAGTATTTAATACCATGGGAAAACTCATTACCACTTTACAAGATGGTATTAAAACGGCAGGCGCATATAGCGTTGACTTTGAAAATCGCTATTATCCACCTGGTGTGTATTATGCGAGATTGCAGAATGAAGAATTGGCGCAGGTTAGGAACATGATGATTGTGCGATAAATCGTATCTTCGTAGATGCAATTTAAACTTGGTGATTTTGTTCGTTTTGTGGATGAGAAGCGAGAAGGGTATGTAACACGAATAATCGATTCTCAAACCTTAGGAGTTACTGATACCGATGGCTTCGAAATACCAGTAGCTATTAGCAACTTAACCAGCGTACATGGGCATCAATCTAATTTAGCAAAGCCCAATGAGCAAACAGGTAATTTAGCACTAGTTGATGATAAATTTGTGGAGGAAGGCGTATACATTGCTGTGGTTGAGTCTCAGAAAGCCAGTTCAGTAGTGTATTTTACACTTATTAATCGCAGCTCGTATCAATTATTGTTGAGTTTAAAAACCGATTTAAAAGGGAAATATAAGGGCGAGTTTGGAAGTATTGTACAAGCAAAAGCGCAAACGCAAGTATACAGCGAGAACTTGGCTGATCTAGAGATTTGGCCAGAATTTAACTTTCAGCTCTTATTTTTTACAATAACGAATTTGGAACCTAAAGCGCCATTGGTACTGAATAGAAAGTTTAGGGCGAAGGATTTTAGCAGTTCAAAAAACAGGATTCCTGAGCTTGATAAATATGGGTGGTTAATAAGATTAGATGAGCCATTGCCCTTAATTGATGCAAAAAAGCTCAAG
The DNA here is from genome assembly GCA_014377775.1 of Pedobacter sp. Taxonomy (GTDB): domain Bacteria; phylum Bacteroidota; class Bacteroidia; order Sphingobacteriales; family Sphingobacteriaceae; genus Pedobacter. The sequence goes on from JACMOW010000033.1 coordinate 17,813, forward strand.
GAGAGTTTTTTTAGAGGAGCTACCGAACAAATTAAAGTTGCCATCCCCTCAACCGAAATCGATTTGCACATCGAAAAGTTACGTGATGATTATCAATTTCTAGATCAATCGGAGATGGTAAATATTCAATTGACTTATTTTCAGCAAATGCTAGACGCCGCTATTGTACATCAAATGCCAAAGATTGTTTTCATTCACGGTGT
>JACMOW010000243.1 GCA_014377775.1 Pedobacter sp.
GTAACAAGTGAAACCAAATAACTTTTTTAAAATAATTAATATTGACGAATATTCATCAACTCCTAAATATTTGCAGTTATACAATTTAGTGATTAAAGCAATTGAAGATGGGAAATTAAAAAGTGAGGATGCGTTACCGTCTATAAATGATCTAAGTTATAATTTAGATATTTCGAGAGACACAGCCGAAAAAGGCTATAAATGTTTAAAGCAAAAAAATATTATTAAATCAGTACCAGGTAAAGGTTATTATGTGGGGAAAACTGATTTTAAAAAAACGCTCCGAATATTTTTACTATTTAATAAGTTATCTGCGCACAAGAAGATAATCTATGATGCTTTTGTAGCGTCGCTTGCAGAGGATGTTACCATCGATTTTTATATCTATAATAATGATTTTACTATCTTTAAAAATCTTTTGCAAAGTAAAAAAGAGGGATATTCTCATTATGTTATCATTCCTCATTTTGTAGAAGGTGGCGAGTTAGCTTATGAAATTATAAATACGATACCCAAAGAGAAGCTAATAATTTTAGATAAAAAGATAAATGGAATAGAAGGTAACTATTCTACAATCTACGAGAACTTTGAAAAGGATATCTATGAAGCACTTTTTTCTGCTAAAGAAGCGCTAGAGAAATATCATACTTTAAAGATAATTTTTCCAAGGAAAAGCTATTTTCCTAAAGACATAATTAATGGTTTTAAAAGATTTTGCCAGCAATTTGCTTTTAATCACTTTATAGTTTACGATATTGTTGATGAACCAATACACTCAGGTGAGGTTTATATTAATTTGATGGAAGATGATTTGGTGATTTTAATTGAAAGAATTATTGAATTAGATCTTAAAATAGGAAAAGATGTTGGTGTAATTTCATACAATGAAACGCCTTTAAAAAAATTATTATTAAACGGTATTACTACTATTTCTACCGATTTTAAAGGGATGGGTATAATGGCGGCAGAAATCATTAAAAACCAAGAAATAGTTCAAAAAGAACTAGATTTCAAACTTACATTAAGATCATCACTTTAGTTTTAAAACTACAATTCTTAGCATAATCTATCATAGTATTCAAACCGTAGGCCTATGTACGATTTAAAAAACAAAATACGCTAATGAAAAAAAAACAAATAGTACTTTTAGTATTAATCTTCTTTATCAGTGTATGGTGTCAAATTTCGTGTGCTCAAGGATATTTTAACAACCCTATTCTCAAGGGTTTTTACCCTGATCCATCCATTTGCCGATCGGGTAACGATTATTATTTAGTATGCTCTAGCAACGAGTATTATCCTGGTATTCCATTATTTCATAGCAAGGATTTAGTGAACTGGCAACAAATAGGTCACGTTTTAGATAGACCTAATCAGGTGCGTTTAGACAATGTGAACCCATCAGGAGGAATTTTTGCGCCCACCATAAGGTATCACAATGGCATTTATTATGTGTTATGTACACGAGCTGGAGGGGATTCAAAAAAGAGAAATTTTATTGTCACTGCAACTCAACCTTCTGGTCCATGGAGCGATCCTTACTGGCTAGAAGATGCACCTGGAATAGATCCTAGTTTGTTTTTTGATGATGACGGGAAAGCTTGGTATACAGGCAATCGTACTCCAGAAGGCGGTGAAAGATATTTTAAACAAAGAGAAATCTGGCTACAGGAGTTTGATGTGAAAAATATGAAACTAAAAGGTTCTGTTACTACTTTGTTAGATGAAGGAGCCGTTAAACAAGCTCGTAACATTGAAGCTCCGCATATCTACAAAATAAATGGTTTTTACTATCTTATTATCGCAGAGGGTGGAACAGATTTTAATCATTCGGTAACAGTATTCAGAAGTAGTAAAATTACTGGTCCTTACGAAACAGGTGCACGAAACCCCATTATTACGAGTAGGCATTTAGGTGATGATTATCCCATACAATGTATTGGACATGCTGATTTTGTTGAAACTCCAAAGGGACAATGGTATACGGTTTTATTAGGTACTAGACCTTATGGGGGTAAAAGTCTGGCAAATTTGGCTCGAGAAACATTTTTAGCACCAGTAGCTTGGGAAGATGGATGGCCAGTTGTTGCTCGCGGAGAAGGTAAGATTTTACAAAAATTCCTCTTACCTGATTTGCCAAAATTTGAAGTTTTACAGCCTAGTATTCGAGATGATTTTGATGCTGATAAATTATCATTTCAATGGAACATGATTAGAACACCCGAAGATAATCTTTACAGTTTAAAGGATAAAAAGGGAAGTTTGAGATTATTCTTAAAACCAGTAACCATTAGTCAAAAAACTAATCCTGCATTTATTGGTAGAAGACAGCAGCATATAAATTTTGATGCGGCAACGCTGATGACCTTTAATCCATCAAATATGGAGACAGCAGGTATATTGGTTTATCAAAACCCAGAGCATTATTTTAAAATGGAATATTTGCTGATAACAGGGAATAAAACACTTCGCTTGCTTAAAATAAAAGACGGAAAGCAAGAAATTTTAATAGAAAAACCCGTGGATTCCCAAAAACTGTATCTAAAAGTACGTGCAATAGGGCAGGATTACGCTTTTTATTATGGTTTAAATGAAAAAGAATGGATATTATTAATGGATAAAGTTGATGGAAGGATGTTGAATAGAGCCTCCGCAGGTGGCTTTACGGGCGTTTATTTGGCAATGTATGCCAGTAGTAATGGTATTAATACATCAAATTATGCCGATTTCGATTGGTTCGATTATCAGGAGATCCAATCGAATAAGTAAACATTACCTTTTTTTTTACTATTAACCTAAGTATACATTATGAAATTTAAAACATGTGCTCTTGTTATTATTTATTTGTTCAATTCTTAGCGACTTATATGAAGTTTCTTTAGCAGTTCATCCTGCAAATTCAAAACCTGGCAATGTTCATTATACAGAAAAAGGATACGAATTACTTGCTCAGCCTATCATTGCAAAAATAAAAATGATATTAAAAAAGTAAATACCTGCCAATATTCAACTGAAAATGAAAGCAATTCAAACCATGGGTACAATCTGTAAAATGGGTATAGTGATAGTTATTTTATTTAATTTATCTTCAGCATTTGCTCAAGAATCAAAATACTACACTGTTAATGGGGACGGAAGTTTAACTTTAAAACCCGATAGGGAAGGGAATATCATTCCCGATTTCAGTCGTGTAGGTTATCACATGGGCGATAGAGAATTTCCAAAAATAAAGGTCGTAAAAAGCGTAGCTCCTGCAGAAAAAGGCAGTAGTCAAGAAATAATCCAGAGGGCTATCGATGAAGTTGCTGCAATGAAACCAGATAAAAGTGGTTTTAGAGGAACGATTTTATTAAAAAAGGGCATTTATACTATTTCTGGAGCTATCACTATAAATACAAGCGGTATAGTGCTAAGAGGCGAGGGATGTGATGAAAATGGAACCCGGTTAATTGCCACAGGTAAAGATAGAAGATCTTTAATCCAGGTTTCTGGTCTAGGCAATCCGAAAGAAGTTAAAGGCACAAGGACGAAGATTACTAATGAGTATGTATCAGTGGGGAAGTTTTTTGTAAATGTCGAAAATCCAGAAAACTTTAAAGTTGGAGAAGAAATCATTATCTACAGACCAGGCACCGCGAATTGGATTAAAGACTTGCAAATGGATAAAATTATAGAGCGGCCTGGAACAAAGCAATGGGAGGCTAGTGGTTACAACCTAACTTTCGAAAGAAAAATAACTGATATTAAGGGCAATCAAATATTCGTAAATCAACCTATAGTAATGCCTTTAGAGAAGAAATATGGAGGTGCAGAAGTTTATAAGTTTAGTTATAGTGGTAGAATAGAAGAGGTGGGAATTGAAAATATTTTATTTGAATCTGAATATACTAGTGATACAGATGAGGAACATTCATGGAAAGCTATTGATTTTGATAAAATCGATAATGGGTGGGTTAGTAATGTGGTTTCAAAATATTTTGCTACCTCATGCGTTAATTTGGGCAAGTATGCTAGATATATTACCGTTACCGATTCTAAATGTTTAGCTGCTAAATCTGTAATTACTGGAGGAAGGCGATATAGTTTTAATGTAGATGGGGCATTTAATCTCGTTAAAAACTGCGAAACTACAGAAGGTAGACACGATTACGTAAGCGGAGCTAAAACAATGGGGCCAAATGTTTTTTACAATTGTAAAGCCTCAAAAACACATGCAGATATTGGTCCTCATCATCGTTGGTCTGCAGGCGCACTGTACGATAATATTGTAACAGATGGCGAAATTAACATTCAAGATAGGGGGAATTATGGTTCTGGTCATGGTTGGGTTGGTACTACGCAAGTAATTTGGAATTGTGTTGTTAAAAGAGCGGCTATCCAAACGCCTTGGATATCAGGTAAGAATTATAGTATCGGTTTGATAGGAGAGAAATATAATGGGCGTTTAGAGGGCAAGCCCGAAGGAGAGTGGGAAAGTTTAGGGAAACATGTAAAACCCCAATCCTTATATTTAGCGCAATTGCAAAATAGAAAGGAAAAACCATAATTTAACTATCATTTCACTAACCTTATGTTCAATATTTTAGGAGTGGTGCCATCACTACCTGCCATAAACCTAAAGTTATCAATCAGTTAATCCTGAAGCTTTTTGAAAGAATGTAAAATAAAATGTGTCAAAAGTTTAAATCACTAACTATAGATGCAGTTTATGATGATGAGAGAAGAAATAGGTTAAAATATTATTTAAGTTTAATAAAATCCTTTTTTAAAAGTGTTTTACTATTAAAAAATACAAAGGCATTCCAACAGTAATGTTTAATGGGAAAGTAACTGCGAGTGCCATCGGTAAATATAATCCAGGATTTGCTTTTGGTACAGTTATTTTCATCGCAGCAGGTACAGCAATATAAGAAGCACTGGCTGCTAGTACAGCGAATATAAACCTGTTTGTAATATCTTCTGTTACTATTGAGCTTAACATAGCAATTACACACCCATTTACTAATGGAATTATTACTGCAAAAACAAATGGAAAAATACCAAATGAAAAAAAAGCTTTCAGTTTTCTGCCACTTGTAATACCCATATCTAATAGGAAAATAGCAAGAAAGCCTTTAAATAAATCGTTTGTAAATGGTTTAATGCCTTCTGCTTGTTTTGCATTCGCAATAAATCCAATAAATAAACTGCCCAATATTAATAATACACTACCATTGGTAAGCGAATGTTTTATAACTGATGGAATTTTAATTCGGGTAGCTATATCTTCTTTATTAAAAATGGAGATTAATACTAAGCCTATGATGATGGCAGGTGATTCCATCAAAGCCATTATAGCTACCATATGGCCGTGCAGACTTAATTGCTGAGATTCTAAGTAGGATACAGCGGTTACAAATGTTACAGCGCTTACTGAGCCGTATGCCGCCGCTATTGCACCAGCGTCAAACACATTCAGCCTTCTTTTTAAAATAAAAAAAGTGTATAATGGTATTAATGCTGAAATACTAATGCCAAAAAGCATTGACCACGCAATTTCGCTTGAAAATGTTTCATGGGATAATTCTTGTCCACCCTTAAAACCAATCGAGAACAACAAATAAAGGGAGATAAATTTTGATGAATTAGGTGGTATTTCTAAATCGCTTTTTAGATACACCGCAATAACACCTAGCACAAAGAATAGCAATGCTGGATTAGTTAAATTTTCTATTAGTAAATTAAAGTCCATTTAAATATTAGTTAGTTGTTAATTAGAAAGGAATCAGTTAATAAATTCTAGTTTACGCACCACAATGCTGATGCCCCATCACAACAATGAGCTTTGCACCAGCCACTTTACAAGCAAACTCCATACTCCCCAATAAGTCTGTGTTTACGAAGTTACCTGCAACTCTACCAACAAATACATCTCCCATACCTTGGTCAAATACATCTTCAACAGGCACTCTACTATCCAAACAACTTAAAACCATCGCTTTTGGAAACTGCCCACCTGTTACAGCTTTCCTAATTTCTTCAGAGTGCTCACGTTGGGTTACATTTCCTGTATTAAAGCGTTGGTTACCTTCTTTAAACTCTTGCAAAACTTGCTCAGGCGTTAATGAATCCTGTTCAGCTTTTGTCATAACGTGTCTATTGTTGTAAGCTACTTCTGAAGTTCTTACCTCTTTTTAACATTTTTAGTTGTTGAATTGCAGGAACTAAGTAATTGCACTGCAATTATACATGCGGTCATATTCAATAAATTCTTTGTCATATTATTTTAATTTTTCGGTGATGCAATATTGAGAAATCTAATTCATATATTTTTATTTATAATTATAATAGAAATCATAAAAAAAATTTATGAATGGAAATACTCTTTCTAAATTAATTAAATTCATTTTACAACTCTAATTTACCTTTGGATGAAAAGAAAAACAACCACCCTTGTGGCAAAATGGAAGAAGCGTGCCGACCCACAACGAAACACTTCACCGTATCAATTGCTGATTCTCTTTGTTCAACCGTTTGCTTGACTTGTTGTTGCTGGTGTTCCAATTGCCGTGTTGTCCAGTTATTTCTTTCAGCTTCGGCTATGTACTATGTTTTTTTATCTTGATTATAAATACTACAGCCTGCATATGTGCAGGTAGGTCGAAGCGCTGTTAGGTGACCCTCATTATCTTTGTAAACAGCCATTTTTTCACCCTCAAATTCTATAACCTTCCCTTCATTAGGTGAATAAGACCGTATGGTGAACATAGGATACAAATATTTATAAAACATTATTATGGAAAACCTGTTCTGAACTTGAAAGAACTTTTAAAATTAATCCTATGAAAAACAATCTTTTAAAAAATGGAATTCTGGCATGCGCATTTGCTGTAGCAATATCTTCATGCTCAAGTGGAACAAGCTCTAATGATACAGTCGACTCAAGTTCGTCTGATACGGCCATAGTAGCTGAAATTAAACCAATTGGTCCTGCTCCCGAATGGGGCAAAAGCATCAAACCAGAAATGCTGGCTGTAATGGAAAAACTGGCAAGTTATGGAGATAAGCCAATTGAGACTTTAACACCAACAGAGGCTAGAAAAAATCACACGCCAACAGATGCTGTAATGGATCTAGTTGACGAAAATAATATCCCCATGCCAACCCCAACGGTAGATACCATAGGTAAAGATTTAGAGGTTAATGGTGGAAAAGTTCATGTACGCATTTATACCCCTAAATCTGGAAATGAATCATTCCCTGTTATCGTTTATTACCATGGAGGAGGATTTGTGATCGCTAACCTTGATGTATATAATGCTTCAGCGCAAGCACTTGCAGAGCAGGTTGGAGCTGTTGTGGTTTCGGTAGCGTACAGATTAGGGCCAGAAAACAAATTTCCTGCTGCTCATAATGATGCTTTTGCAGCATATGAGTGGGTGGTGAAAAATGCGGCTAGCATAAAAGGAGATCCTAAAAAAATCGCAGTTGTGGGTGAAAGTGCGGGTGGTAATCTTGCGGTCAATGTATCTATTATGGCGAGGGATAAAAAAATTATGATCCCAGTTCATCAGGTACTGGTATACCCGATTTCCCAATCGGATATGAACACGGAATCATATACCAAATATGTAGCAGCAAAACCATTGAATAAACCCGTGATGACATGGTTCATTAAAAACTACCTAAACAATATGGCTGAGGCTAAAGACCCACGAATTTCTATCATTAATGCCGATTTAAAGGGCCTGCCCGCTACAACCATTATCACGGCTGAGATTGATCCATTAAATGAAGATGGCAAACTATTAGCCAACAAACTTTCAGCCGCTGGGGTAAAGGTAGACAGCAAAAACTATGATGGTGTTACCCACGAGTTTTTTGGTATGGCCATTATTATTCCACAAGCCAAGGATGCACAGGGCTATGCCGCCGGTCAGCTTAAAAAAGCATTTAAATAAAAGGAATATATTTTTTA
>JACMOW010000034.1 GCA_014377775.1 Pedobacter sp.
CTCGAATCAATTTCCAATCCTTTAGCCACCACACCTCTTTTAGTTTCGAATAAGCTGATGAAATACATCACCACGATACAGATTAAGAATACAAAACCCATTCGGTCTAAGAACGGAATCTCATAAAGCATAGCTCCATCTTTTTGCTCAACTAGTTTAGAGAAACCGGTTGAACTTAAGAACGCTAGGTTCATGATGAATGGAAGGAATTTTAAGAATACCGAAAGTCCAAAACCTCCAATGGTAGCAAATAAGGCCGCATTTGAAGTGGTTTTTTTCCAGAAGAAACCCAAGATAAACATAGCGAAAATACCAGGCGAGAAAAAGCCAGTATATTCTTGGATAAATTGAAATCCGCCTTTTTTATCAATCCCCAATAATGGAGCGATCAAAATTGCAATGAACATGGCTGCAATTACGGTATATCTTCCAATTACCACCTGCCTATCTTCGTCGGCGTCTTTATTGATTACTTTTTTATAAATATCTAAAGTAAAAATGGTTGCAATGCTGTTTGCTTTACCTGCTAATGAGGCTACCACCGCTGCGGTAAGTGCGGCAAATGATAAACCTTTTAATCCTGCAGGTAGTAAATTAAGTAAAACAGGATAAGCCGTGTCTGGGGCTACTTCTCCACCTTGCATCATGCTAGTTTTAAAATCGCCATAGCCTTCTTTGTATAAAACATAAGCCGCAATACCAGGTAATACCACAATAACGGGCATTAACAATTTTAAGAAAGCAGCAAAAAGAATTCCACTTCTGGCAGTCTTTAAATCGGCTCCCAACGCTCTTTGCGTGATGTATTGATTACAGCCCCAGTAGTTTAGGTTTACGATCCACATACCGCCAATTAGTACTGTTAAGCCTGGTAAATCGATGTAGTTTTCATTGTCCTTTTTAAATATCATGTGGAAATGATCACCAGCTTGTTCCTTCAATATATTAAATCCATTTAATACACCACTTGTGCCAAAATGCGTAGCCACAAGGTTTAGAGCAAGGTAAGTAGTGGCTAATCCACCAAGTATTAAAAAGAATACTTGAATTACATCGGTATAGCCGATTACTTTCATCCCGCCTAGGGTGATAATAATAGAAAATGCGGCCAATAAATACATACAAGCGGTGAGGTTTATACCTGAAATGCTATTAATCGCTAATGCGCCTAAGTATAAGATAGAAGTAAGATTTACGACAACATATAATAATAACCAAAACACGGCCATAATCATTGCAACGGTGCCATTATAGCGTTGATGCAAAAACTGGGGCATTGTATAAATCTTATTTTTAAGATAAACAGGGATGAAAAATACAGCCACAATAACTAAAGTAGCAGCAGCCATCCATTCGTAGGTAGCAATGGCGAGCCCCATTTTAAAGCCCGAGCCACTCATTCCAATAAACTGCTCAGCAGAAATGTTTGATGCAATTAAGGAAGCTCCAATGGCCCACCAGGTTAGCGAATCTTTAGCGAGGAAAAAGTCTTTTGAATTTTCATTATTCGCTTTTTTCTTACGATAAATCCACCAGCCATAAAAAGCAACGATAAGAAAGTAGATTAGAAAAACTGCGTAGTCTAGTGTACCTAGGGTTTTCATAAAAATATTTGGTTTAGGTTTGTTTTAGTTTTAAAAGTAGCAAAAATGTAACAACTAGATGTGTCGATTAATCATATTTTCTAAATATTCTTGTTTCCCGCTACGCGTTTCTGGCTCGCCATGCGATGCTGCATAGTCTCTTAAATCTTCCAGGCTCAACTTACCCTTTTCAAAGTCAGCTCCTTTGCCGCTATCATAAGAAGCATATCGATCGGTTCTAATTTTTTTATAATCAGATTTTTCAAGAATAGCATCGGCAGTAATTAATGCTCTTGCAAAAATATCCATAGCACCAACATGTGCATAAAATAAATCGGCTGTATCGGTAGAATTACGACGAATCTTAGCATCAAAATTAACTCCCCCACCTTGTAATCCGCCGCCTTCAAGAATAATGAGCATTGCCTCTGTTAATTCATTAATGTCGTTTGGAAACTGATCCGTATCCCATCCATTTTGGTAATCACCACGGTTTGCATCAATGGAACCCAATAAACCATTATCTACTGCAACTTGTAGTTCGTGCTGAAAAGTGTGACCAGCAAGTGTGGCATGATTAACCTCTAAATTTAATTTAAAATCGTCCATTAAATCATATTGTTGTAAGAAGCTTCTAACTGTTGCTGCATCGTAATCGTATTGATGTTTAGATGGTTCGCAAGGTTTAGGTTCGATTAAGAAGGTTCCTTTAAATCCTTCTTTACGGGCATAATCTTTTGCAGTATGTAAAAATTTAGCTAAATGTTCTTGCTCGCGTTTCATGTTGGTGTTTAGCAAGCTCATATAGCCTTCTCTTCCCCCCCAAAACACATAATTTTCTCCGCCAAGGGCAATGGTAGCATCAATAGCTGATTTAACTTGTGCTGCGCCATGTGCTAAAACTTGAAAGTCAGGATTGGTAGAAGCGCCATTCATATAGCGTTTATGGCTAAATAAATTGGCCGTTCCCCAAAGTAACTTAATGCCTGTTTCAGCTTGTTTTTGCTTAGCATAATTAACCAATGTTTGAAGCCTACGTTCATTTTCTGCAACATTGTCGCCATAATCTACCACATCTACATCGTGGAAACAATAATAGGGCAATTGCATTTTGTTGATGAATTCGAAAGCAGCGTCCATTTTATTTTTTGCACGTTCGATTACATCCTTTTTCTCATCCCAAGGAAATTGGTGTGTTGCGCCACCAAATGGATCTGATCCATTACCGTTAAATGAATGCCAATATGCACAAGCAAATTTGAAATGTTCGGTCATGGTTTTGCCTGCTACGATTTTTTTAGAATCGTACCACCTAAAGGCGAGTGGATTATCACTTTCTAAACCTTCAAACTTAATTTGATTAATTTCTTTAAAATATTCCATATCTAATTTATTGTGCTTTTTAAGATTAGTTTGTTGTGTTTAGTTGACGTTCGAGTAATTTTTTCCATTTTTGGTACTGCTCTTCTAGGTTTTCGATATTTGGCTCGATTAATTGAACCGGTTTTTTGTTGATAAAGGCTTCATCAGCAGATTGGTAGATGCCCGCCCCAATACCAGCGCCCACCGCTGCGCCATAGCTGCCATCGTTTTCATACAATTCAACAGGTATACCTGTGATGTTAACGAAAGACTGGGAAAAAATGTCGCTTAAAAAGAGATTGGATCTACCCGCTCTAATAATAGAGGGCTGCATTCCATTTTCCTTTAAAATATCTAAGCCGTAGCGAAAGGCAAATGCAATTCCTTCTTGTACAGCTCTAAAAATGTGTGCTTGTGTATGTAAATTTAGGTCGATATGTTGAAAATGAACCCCAACCATTTTATTATTCAGCATTCTTTCTGCACCATTTCCAAAGGGCAATACGAGTAGACCATCGCTACCAGGAGCAACATTTTTTGCTACACTGTTCATGGTTGCATAATTCATGCTCGAATCGAATAAGCTTTTAGTCCACCTGTTCATGCTGCCTGTACCATTAATGCAAAGCAAAACGCCTAAACGTTGGTCGATTGTACTGTGATTTACATGGGCAAAGGTGTTTACTCTCGATTGTTTATCGCTCAATAGCTGATCAGTTACCCCATAAATTACACCTGAGGTACCTGCGGTTGCGGCAACTTCTCCAGGTTTAGTAACGTTTAGCGATAGGGCGTTATTTGGCTGGTCGCCAGCTTTATAAGCAACTGGTATGCCTTCTTTTAAGCCAAGTTTTTGTGCAACAGTTTTTGTTAATTGCCCATGTTCAGAAAATACGGGTATAATTTCTGGAATTAACGATGCTTTAAAACCATAGTAGGTCATAACCTCTTGCGATAACGAATTGGTTGCGAAATCCCAGAATATACCTTCAGACAAAGCTGAAATACTGGTTGTAATTTCTCCGGTTAGTTTCATTGAAATATAATCCCCAGGAAGCATCATTTTTGAGATTTTGCTGTAAACTTCTGGCTCGTTTTGTTTTACCCAAGCGAGTTTTGAAGCAGTAAAATTACCAGGCGAATTAAGTAAGTGGCTCAACGCAAAGTCTTCGCCCAAATCTTTAAGGGCTTGGTCACCAATTTTAACCGCCCTACTGTCACACCATATAATACTGTTGCGTAAACTATTCTGATTTTCATCTACAATAACCAGTCCATGCATTTGATAGGCGATACCGATTGCAGCAATTGATAATGGGTTATATTTCTGTTTTGCATTGCAAATTAAAATAGCTTGTTGTACATGTTCCCACCATAAATCTGGCGATTGCTCAGCCCATCCATACTTTGGAGCGAGAATTTCAGCTTCAACATCAGGGTATTGCGCCCTTGAAAGGATATTGCCAGACGCAGAATCAACTACTGAAACTTTTATAGATGATGTTCCTACATCAATGCCTAATAACAACATGTTTTTTTTAGCTAGTTTTGTGTTCGAATACAGAATTGGTTTGACGAAAATAAACAAATATTTATTATTCGCAATCGATTGCTGTAAAAATATTTTATAATATTTACTTTAATTTAATTTAATGCTCAAATCAATACGAAATAACAATGTAACGTGAAAAATCAGAAAAGAACAACAATTTATGATATTGCTAAGAAGTTAAATTTAAATGCCTCGTCTGTATCACGTGCGTTAAGCAATAACAGTAACGTAAGCGAAGCCACTAGAAAACTGATTTTAAAAACAGCTAAGGAGCTTAATTATAAACAAAATAGCTTAGCGTCTAACCTCCGCAAAGGACATAATCAAACCATTGGCGTAATTGTACCGCGCATTAATCAAAATTTCTTCTCAAATATTATTGCTGGGCTAGAAGAGGTAACTTACCAAAAGGGGTATAATCTCATCATTTGTCAATCGAATGAATCTTATGCAAGAGAGGTAAAATGCGTAAATACATTAATCAATCAGCATGTAAGCTGTATCATTATATCGGTGAGTGCCGATTTTGAAGATGATAGTCACCTAAAAAATGTAATTGACCAAGGCATTCAGCTCATTCAGTTTGATAGAGTTGCAGATAATTTGGAAACATTTAAGGTACTTAACGATAATGAACAAGCCTCGATGGAAGCCGTGAGTCATTTAATTGAACAGGGTTATAAACGAATAGCTTTACTAGAGGGCCCTCAAAATTTGAATATCTTTAAGCAAAGGCGAGAGGGTTACATCGCTGCTTTAAAGAAGCATGATTTTGAAGTGTTGCCTGAATTAATGATCGAAAATGCTTGGACTAAAGAATTGGGTGCGGTAGCTACGCGTAAATTGTTGAGCTTGCCTAATCCGCCAGATGCGATATTTGCTTCGACATCAGATTTTTCGGCGCTGGGTGTACTTGAGGTAGCCAATAAAATGGGCGTTGTAGTACCTGATGAGTTAGGCATTTGCGGCTATTCAAATGAATCTTTTACTGAAATTACTACGCCATCCATTACCACGATCGATCAATATAGTGTAAGTATGGGGAAAACGATCGCTAATTTGTTTTTCCAAGAAATTAAGCCTGAAAGTAAGGATGCCGTGCCTAAAATTGTGAGTATTAAGCCGAAGCTTATTATTAGATCGTCGACGCTTAAAAACAAAAAATCCCGAGAAACTTAGCATTTCTCCGGGATCATTAACTAAACAAATCTACTTTTTGTTGGCATAGGCATCAATGGTGAGGATATTGCCATTTCGATCATATTTCAATTCTGTAACCTTAATATTTCTTAAATGGGTTTTTCCATTTGATAATTCCGTATCGTGATAAAAAAGATACCATTTTCCTTTCACCTCAACGATAGAATGATGGTTTGTCCACCCGGTAACTGGTTTTAACACTACACCTTGATACGTAAATGGACCATAAGGATTATCGCCAATGGCATAACAAATGAGATGAGTATCGCCTGTTGAGTACGAGAAATAATATTTTCCTTTATACTTGTGTACCCATGAGGCTTCAAAAAATCGTTGATCGTGGTTTCCGCCCTTGATTGCTTTGCCATCTTTATCGAGGATTTGAATGTCTCTAGGTTTTTCGGCAAATGTTAGCATATTGCTGCTTAATTTCGCGATTTTGGGTGCTATCGCAGGATCGTTATCTTTGCCCAAGTCGGTTTTTGAACCATTTTCTTCGTATTTTCCACTTTGCCATCTTTGCAATTGACCTCCCCAAATACCACCATAATACATGTACGATGTACCATTATCATCCGTAAAAACAGCAGGATCGATGCTATAACTGCCTGAAATAGGCTGTATTTCTGCCTTGAATGGACCTTCAGGTTTATCGCTCACCGCTACACCCATACGAAATACATCATTTTTATCTTTAACTGGGAAGTAGAGGTAATATTTACCGTTTTTATAGGCAGCATCTGGAGCCCATAACTGCTTTCCAGCCCATGGAATATCTTTGATATCGAGGGCTACACCGTGATCTGTAACTTTTCCGCCAATGCTATCCATTGAAAAAATATGATAATCTTTCATGGCGAAATGGCTTCCAAGGTCGTCTTCTTTTATGCTAGATTCGATATCGTGTGACGGATATATGTAAATTTTTTCATTAAAGACATGAGCAGAAGGGTCTGCGGTATACATGCCCAGAATTAATGGTTTAGAAATGGCACCTAAAAGTGACCCCGTTTTTTTTGTACTGTCTGCTTTTTGAGAATCGGTGTTTGTTTGATTTTGGCTACATGCGGTTAGCGAAAATAATAAAGCATATAGCATGAGGGCTTCTTTAAGGTTGTGGTTCATACAATTAAAAGGGTTATTTATATAAGTCGAAGTTTAGCTGAACCTAAAAGTATGAATTTTTTTTATTTATGCAATCGATTGTATTTTATTTTTCTTAATAAATTTTTATTTTTCGTAAAAATCACGGATTGAGAAAAAAGTAGAAAACTAATTCGCTAAAGCCTTCGCTATTTTTTCCAATAGTGCATCAATTTCGAAGGGTTTTTATAGAAAATCATCAGCACCCGCTGTTTCTGCAGAACGCTTTAAATCGTTGCTTGCAGAAATCTAAATAACAGGTATATTTTTAGTTTTTTCTTCGCTTTGCCTTTATGTCATAGCCCTCCATTTCGTGCATCATGCCTACAGCGTCTAATATGCCAGGATCTTTGTCGGCAACAGTAATTCCTTTTTTGGTATTCATCGAAACCAAAAAATTTACGAGACTGACAAACTTAATTGATTTTTTTGCAGAAGAAAGATAAATTTAAGTGGTTGAACCAATATTAATTTTTGTTGTTAGCATACAAGATAATGCTTCAGTTGATTGTTTAGCTATATATGCCTCTTTGCCAAGTTTTCGTAACATTCTATAATGTGAGCCTAATGCACTAAAGAAAGTAGGACTTTCGATATAGGGAAGATCGAATTCTAATGCAGTATCTTTTACAATTTTACCAATTGCAGGGTAATGAATGTGACATATTTTTGGGAATAAATGGTGTTCTACTTGCCTGTTTAAGCCGCCACACAAGAAGCCAGCAAGCTTATTATCTACTGCAAAATTGGCCGTTGTCATCATTTGGTGCGCAGCCCAAGCCTCCTCAATATTTCCTTCTTCATTTGGATGCGGAAAACTTGTTCCTTCTACCACATGCGCTAGTTGAAAAACTAAGCCCAATACCAATCCTTGTGCAAATTGCATCGCTAAAAACCCAATAATGAATTGCCACCAAGTAACATTCAATACAATTAATGGAAGAATGATAAACAAGAAATAATAGAGGAATTTGAAGAAAAATAAATTAAAATATTCAATTTTAGGGTGATTAGCTACTTGACAGCCAATTTTCGTTTGAAAAAATTTCTTATAATCTTTTCTAAAAACCCATGAAAGCATGGCTAAGCTGTAAAGACCAAAAGCATAATAATGTTGGTAACGCTGTATTTTATTTACGGGTTCGTTTTCGCAAAATCGGATTAGCCCGGGCGCTACGTCAATATCTTCATCATGACCTGAAATATTAGTATAGGTATGGTGTACAATGTTATGGCAAATGCTCCAAACATAGGCACTTGCGCCAATTAAGCTAAATAAAAAACTAAAAGATTGATTAACAATAGGCTTGTCTGAAAATGCTTTGTGTATCGCATCATGGCAAATGTTGAAACCTACAAAAGCACCAAAAACGCCCAATACAATTGCCATGGAAAGCATTGCTAAAGGAGCAAAATTGCCTATTAAGATCATTAAGTACAAGGCAATGAAAGTTCCCAAGAAGAAAACCGCTTTGAACCACATTTCTCCATTGGCATGAACGCTTAAATTTTGTTCTATAAAATGTGAATCAACACGTTTACGTAAAGTGGCATAAAAGGTAGATTTATTGGTGTTAGTAAACTTAACTTTCTTAGTCATATTTGGTACAGAGCGTTGTTTAAACGGTTTTTTTAATTTAGCTAATATAGCCTAAATAATGTGTTATCTCAAAAAAAATATCATTTTAATTCCACACACGCTAAGAATAACATACGTAAACTGTTAATTTTCAGATTTTAAAACAAGGGAGCCAATCACTATTGTTTGGAAAAACAGTAGGTAACATATTTATGCGAATTATGCATTTCAATTTTTGATATTTATACTTGTACAACCAAAAACAATAAAATGAAGAAACTTTTTACATTAACACTTATTGCTTTAAGCTTTGTAAGTTTTACGCAAGCCCAACAACGACCAACTACAACATCAGTCACAGTGCCCTTAAAAGAAGAGCCAGCAGCAAAAACATCAAATATATCCTCAAGAACAATTGTTCCTGAAAGTTCGGTAATTACCAATCATACTGTTAATATTAAAGGTAAGGCAGTTCCATATAAAGCCACAACAGGTACTTTGCCAGTTTGGGATGAAGAAGGAAAGCCGATTGCTGGTTTATTTTACACCTATTACGAACGTTCAGATATACAGAACAAAGATAGTCGACCATTGGTAATTTCGTTTAATGGCGGACCAGGTTCGGCATCGGTTTGGATGCATATGGCTTATACCGGACCTGTAGTGTTAAATATAGACGATGAAGGTTATCCCATTCAGCCTTATGGCTACAAAGATAACAGTGCTTCCATTTTAGATGTTGCCGATATTGTTTATATCGACCCTGTAAATACGGGTTATTCTCGCGCAACGAGTAAAGATGTGCCTACGAGCAAATTTTTCGGTGTTAGAGCCGATATTCGCTATTTGGCAGAGTGGTTAAATACCTTTGTAACCCGTAACAACCGTTGGGCGTCTCCAAAATATTTAATTGGCGAGAGCTATGGTACCACTCGAGTTTCGGGATTAGCGTTAGAATTACAAAGTAACCAATGGATGTACTTGAACGGGGTAATTTTAGTGTCGCCAACAGAACTGGGAATTGAAAGAGGAACCGTTTTAGATGCAGCATTACGCTTACCTTATTTTGCAGCTACGGCATGGTATCATAAAATGCTACCTTCTGATTTACAAAATAAGAAACTCGTAGATATGCTGCCAGAGGTAGAGAACTTTACGGTAAATGAATTGATTCCTGCAATTACAAAGGGCGGATTTTTACCAATGGGCGAAAAGCAGAAAATTGCAGCAAAAATCGCTCGTTTTTCAGGCCTTTCGGAAAAAGTAATTCTGCAAAATAACCTTGACGTATCTACAAATTTGTTTTGGAAAGAACTGTTACGTGATAAGGGTTTTACGGTAGGCAGATTAGATTCGAGGTATAAAGGAATAGATAAAGCTGATGCTGGTAATGGTCCAGATTATAATGCGGAGCTAACTTCGTGGTTACATTCATTTACACCGGCCATTAACATGTATATTCGTAATGAACTCAATTATAAAACCGATTTAAAATACAATATGTTTGGTTCAGTTAGCCCTTGGGACAATACTGGCGACCGTACCGGCGAGAATTTACGTGCAGCAATGGCGCAAAATCCTTACCTTCACGTTTTAGTGCAATCAGGCTATTATGATGGAGCTTGCGACTATTTTAATGCAAAATATAACATGTGGCAAATGGATCCAAGTGGGAAATTAAAAGATAGAATGAGCTGGGAAGGTTATGAAAGTGGACACATGATGTACCTTCGTAAACCAGATTTGGTATTGGGGAATGACCATATTAGAGAATTTATTCAAAAAACATTACCTAAACCAGGAGTACCAGCGAAATTTTAGGTTTGAAAGAAAGGGAAAATGGAAAAACAAACTGTAACAATGAAACAAATCCTTATCCTAATTCGAGTGATTATGGCAATCATACTCATCACTTTGGGAGTTAATAATTTAAGTGAGCCCTCAAATACGGATGTTTTCATTGGTGTGTTTGAGATTATATTAGGGCTGGCCATTGTATTTACGCCGATCACTTCTTTATTTAAAAAGCTTTAAAAATGGAACAAACCGAAAAAACAACATTGGCAAAAAAGGGTGTTAAATATGCATTAATCCTCGTTGCATTTCTTGCCTTTTTAATTATTCAGCCTTTTACTTACGAGAATATTGATGCAGGTAATGTGGGTATAAAAATTAATTTATATGGCACAAACAGAGGAGTTGATAACATTACGATCGTTACAGGTAGAGTTTGGTACAATACATGGACAACTAAAATCATAGAATTCCCAACTTATACACAGTCGGTAGATTATGATCCTTTTGTAGTAACCACAAAGGATGCGGCAGAATTTAAGGTAGATCCTAAATTAAATTATCATGTAAACCCAGCAATGGTTCCTCAGATTTATAGGCAATACCGCAAAACATTAACTGAAATTGAGCAACAATTTATGCGTATTACCATTTACGATGCCTATCGTATTGTAGCTAACTCTTTTAGTTCAGACTCAGTAATGTCTAATCGCGAGAAATTTGAAGATAGGATTCAGATTATCTTAACCAAGAACCTAAGTAAGGATGGTTTTGTATACGATCAATTAACTTCTGCTATCACACCACCTGAGAGCTTAAGGCAAATGATTGATGAGAAAAACGCATCGATACAAGCCAGACTAAAAGCCGAAAATCAAGCGAAGCAAGCAGATGCTGAGGCTAAGGTTAAAGTGGCAACTGCCACAGGCGAAGCGCAAGCACTTTTAGTAAGAGCAAAATCTGAATCAGAAGCCAACCGTTTAAGACAATCGTCTTTAACCCCAATGTTGATACAACAAGAGTGGATTAAAAAGTGGGATGGGAAATTGCCAACAACGCAAGCAGGAGGGAATACAAGTTTAATGATGCCGATTAAGTAAATATTCCTTATTTTTACACCCCGCGTATGGAACAGATCAAAACATCATTCGATTTCGAAAAGCCTTTAGCTGATTTAATGCAGCAGATAGAAAAGGTAAGGCAAGTTGCTGATAAAACTAAGGTAGACATGTCTGCAACATTAGCAGAGCTTGATGAAAAGGTGGCTATAACCAGCAAAAACCTTTATCAGACCCTAACTGGATGGCAAAAGGTACAAATGTCTCGCCACGCAGAAAGACCTCAAACCCTGGATTATATCAGCTTAATTTGCGATGATTTCATTGAAATGCATGGCGATAGAACGGTGGGCGACGATAAAGCTATCATTGGGGGCTTTGCTACAATAGACGGTAAAACAGTGATGATAATTGGTCACCAAAAGGGAAAAAATACCAAAGAACGTCAATATCGTAATTTTGGAATGGCAAACCCCGAAGGTTATCGTAAAGCATTGCGACTAATGCGCTTAGCCGAGAAATTTAATAAACCCGTAATTTCATTTATCGACACCATGGGTGCTTACCCTGGTATAGAAGCTGAAGAACGTGGACAAGGGGAGGCTATTGCGCGTAACTTATTAGAAATGTCTGTGCTAAAAGTGCCAATTTTGTGCTTCGTTGTAGGCGAAGGTGCATCAGGCGGAGCTTTAGGCATCGGAATTGGCGATAAGGTGTATATGCTAGAACATACTTGGTACTCGGTTATTTCTCCAGAATCATGCTCTTCTATTTTATGGAGAAGTTGGGATTTCAAAGAAAAAGCGGCCGAATGCTTAAAACTAACATCAGACGATATGTTAAAGAACAAACTGATTGATGGTATTGTAAAAGAACCCTTAGGCGGTGCGCATCAAAATCCAGAACTTATGGCGCAAACTTTAAAAAAGCAGATTTTAAAAGACCTTAAAGATTTAACAAAGCAAAAAACTGATCAACTGGTTTCAAATAGAATTGACAAATTTTGTGCTATGGGGGTTGTGGTTGAGCGTTAATTTTTCAATTTAGCTTTAAATAACTTCTCTAGTTTTTCCATCTTCGGTAAAATTACGATACGACAGTATGGTGCTTCTCCATTCTTGAAAAAATAATCTTGATGGTAATTCTCGGCCACATAAAAGGGTTCGGCTTTTACAATAGTGGTAATTACTGGCTTTCCAAGTGCATTGTCTTTATTAAGTGCATTCTTGTATTTTTCGGCAGTGGCTTTTTGCTCAGAGCTATGATAAAATACAACTGAACGATATTGTGTACCTACGTCAGCACCTTGTCTGTTTAAAGTAGTAGGATCATGGCTTTTCCAAAAAATTTCTAAGAGTTCCTCATAGCTAATTTTTGCAGGGTCGTATTCCATTTCAATCACTTCGGCATGGTTGGTTGTGCCGGTACATACTTCTTCGTAAGTTGGATTGGGGATTTCGCCACCTTCGTATCCTGATTTTACATTCGTAACGCCGTTTAAACGTTGAAACAAAGCTTCCGTACACCAAAAACAGCCCATTCCGAAAGTAGCTTTCTGTAATTTTTTTTGTTGGGCACTCGCATTTCCTATAGAGAGAAGTGCTATAATTAAGAGGGTGATATATCTCATGTTTTTAAGGATTGATGTTTGCATGTATACGTAAAGCAACAGCTTATAGTTTAAAATACCTAAAATGCTTGGTATATTTACAATGATATGGCGAAATAATGAACTAAATAAAGCGGTGTTAATAACTTAATGATTTATATTTTAAATTGTTAGTCAACAAAAAATAAATGGAATGTGCTTTATTAACATATCTTTTCTAAATTTATACAATCATTAAAATCAAATTATATGTCTACACCTTATATTCCGTGCCTCGATTTAGGTACTTATATTCATGGAAATGAAGCACAACGTAAAAAATTTTCAGACGAACTTGGTAATGCATTTAACGACTCGGGTTTTGTAACTATAACCAATCATGGGGTAAGTCAGGATCTGATCGATAAATTATACGCCAACATAAAGGGCGTATTTGGCTTGCCAGTAGAGGTTAAGCGCAAATATGAGAAGCCTGAATTAGCCGGACAAAGAGGCTATACTAGTGCCGGAAAAGAAACGGCTAAAGGCGCGAATACGGCCGATTTAAAGGAATTTTGGCAAATTGGGCAGGAGGTGAGCGATGGCGATCCTATAAAAAGCCAATACCCAGATAACGAAATTTTAGAAGAAATTGAGGGCTTTAATTCAGTTACCAGAGAAATCTATCAAAAACTAGAAGAAAACGGCAAGCATTTATTGCGTGCAATTGCTACCTACTTGGAGTTGCCAATCAATTACTTTGACGCCCATGTACACAATGGAAATTCGATTTTACGTGGTATTCATTATTTCCCTATTGAGGATCCAGATTCGCTACCTGATGATGCGGTTCGTGCTGGAGCGCATGAAGATATTAACCTAATTACTTTATTAATTGGTGCCAGTGCCGATGGTTTAGAAGTATTAACCCGTAATAATGAGTGGTTGCCTATAAAAGCACATCATACCGATATTGTGGTTAATGTTGGCGACATGTTGCAACGTTTAACCAATAATAAGCTTAAATCTACTACACACCGAGTTGTAAATCCGCCTCGAGAATTGATGAAGACTTCACGTTTTTCGGTTCCGTTCTTTTTGCATCCACGAAGTGATATGGATTTAACCAGTTTACCGTCTACTATTGATGCCGAGCATCCAAAAGCGTATAGCGATATGACGGCTGGAGAATATTTGGATGAAAGGTTGAGAGAGATTGGGTTGAAGAAGTGAGAAAAATTATAATATTTTTCGTTTTACTGGCTAGTTTTTCTAACGTATATTCACAAAAAAGTATTGCAGAATTGTATACAGCATATACTGTAATTAGAACTACGAATGGTAATAAATTAGCCGCAATTGATTTGGCAATCAATATATTGAAACGTTCTTCTGAACTAACAAATTCTCAAATTGCAAATCTTAATTTTAATCTCGGTCGGCTGTATGAAGAAACTATGGAGGAAGAAAAAGCTGTTCCTTATTACGAATCATCACTAATGTTAGCTCCAGATTACTATGTAACCCATCGTGCATTGGGTAGTATTTACGTAAAAAGGAGCGATCCAATTGTAAAAAAAATGAATAGCGCTGGAAATGCAAAGCAAATGGATTTGTATGGAAAACTATTTGCCGATTATAAAAAATTAATAGTAAAGGCACTTCCTCATCTTGAAAAAGCTCAAGCTTGTGATCCTGACGAGCAATCGTTAAAACAAATAATTGACTTGTATAAAAACATCAAAAATTTAGCTGCTATTGGTACACTCGATGCACGCTTAAAGAAGCATGCGGTATCTTGTGTTGATTTATTAGATGACTAGTATGCTGCAAGTTTTTGCAACTATTAAAGAAATAAGTGCTGCCTCGGGCTTATTCCTCAAAGGAAATTTATTATATGTTATTGGCGACAATAGCAATTATTTATATGAGTATGCTATAAAGGAGCAACGGTTGAATAAAATTCCGCTCCTTATCACCTCCCCATCAGAGAACATCCTGAAAACTGCTAAACCTGATTTTGAAGTAATATGTCATTATAACGGCATAATTTATATTTTGGGCTCTGGCTCTACATCTCAAAGAAATCAGATGATCGAATATCATTTGGATACAAAAATGGTAATAGAACGCAATTTATTGCCACTGTATACGGCAATGAAAAAAGCACATGCTATTGGCGATGATAATTTGAATATTGAGGGAGCTATCTTTACAGGAAAGCAATGGCTTTTATTTAATCGTGGAAATGGAAATGCAAGCAAAAATGGCGTTTTTATTATAGCAGGCTCAGATTTAGCTAATGCAAAAAGCGCCGACTTTACGTTGATCACATTGTTGAAAACAAATCAAATTGTCGTTTCTTTTACGGATGCCACTTTGCACAAAAATCAAATTTATTTTATTGCTGCGGCTGAAGATACTATATCGACTTATAACGATGGTAAAATAATGGGAAGTTATATTGGGAATTTAGATCTGGCCACTTTAAAATTAAATTTTATTACCAAAATTGCTGAACATCAAAAATTTGAGGGTATTACCTTTCTCGGTGAGAAGGACTCGCAACTTGAGTTCCTTATTTGTGAAGACGCAGATAATGAATCTTCTGAAACGATAATTTATAAATTGTTGGTTTAGCTTTTATGCTTTTTTCAAAAACTCAGTTTTCAGTACTACTCGCATTTTATCTGCTTTGCAATCCACTTCTCTATCATCATCCGTTAACTTAATGTTTTTGATGACCATTCCTTTTTTTAAGGTTATTGATGTACCTTTTACGGGTAAACTTTTAATTAAAATTACCGAATCGCCATCTTTTAATCGATTTCCGTTACTATCTTTTACTATTAATTCTTCTTCCATTACGTGTATTTCTCGCAAAGGTAATTAATTGTTACTTATGTCAATTTAAGCTCTTCGATATTATCATTTTTTCTTTTTGCTGTCTCTTCTAATTTTTCAGTTCGTTTTCTTACTAAAGGATTACATTTCAACGATAGTGTTGTATGTGATTGCGTATAAAGAGTTTGCCATTAGCTATTGTAAAGGATAGTGGAAGCCTTCTTAACAGATTATCCTAAGTGCATATTATAATACGGATAAAACAGGGAGATAACAGGGACATTATAGGGTTAAAACGCGCATGTGTCCTTGTTATCTCCCTTTAATTTTCCTATAAATTTATCGATCCTGCTTTGGCTTTAGTGAGTTTCGGTTCCATGACATTGCCACAAACTATTAATATGGAGCGCAATGGCAATGAAATTGTTATTATTTGGAGCAAAGAAGGCCACTATCAAGGAATAGACCTCGCTATGGTATTGGCTTATGTTCCAGGAACTGACATATTAGAATATGATATGGCAGCGGCAAAACGACATACGGGTAAAGCTTCCATTCCCATGCCGTTCGAATCAGAAGGACATGAAGTGCACGTTTATATTGCTTTTGTGGCCTACGATCATAGTGCCCAAACCAATAGCTATTATTTAGGCGCAATTACCGCTTAGTATTTCCCTTATCAACCGCCTTAATAATTGCATCCTGTATGCGTGGGCGAATATTCAATCTGCCCAATTGTTCGCTTACAGTTGGGTTAACGCGATTAGATAAAAAGATATAAATTAATCCACGTGAGGGATCTACCCAAACGCCAATACCTGTATAGCCCGTATGCCCATACGTTTGTGGTGATGCCAGTGATGATGGGTATTTTTTTGTCAAATCTGGATCCCAACGGTCAAAGCCCAATCCTCTTCTGCTAATGTTCGATTGCTTGGTCGTAAACATATCAACCGTTTCTGGTTTAAAATATTGTTCGCCACCATAAGTTCCCTTATTCAGCATCAGCTGATAAAATATCGCCAAATCGTTGGCATTGGCAAATAATCCGGCGTGACCAGCAACGCCACCTTTTAAAGCGGCTCCTTGATCGTGAACATAGCCTGTTAACAATGTTTTTCTAAAGACTTTATCATCTTCTGTAGGCACTATCCTGTCTTTTGGAAAACGATTTCTTGGTAAATAGCCTGCTGTATGCATCCCCAATGGGGTGTAAAAATTATCTAAAACATACTTATCTTCTGGCTTTTCTGTAATATGCTCTATAATATCTTGCATTACATACATGCTAATGTCGCTGTACACATAACTGCCACGGGTTTTAATGGGCGAGTTTAGCATTTTTGGCCACATAAAATCGTTAAAGAAACCATTTTTGATGTAGTAACCATCAGCCACTTTAGTTGGGAAAGCCACTGAAGAGTCTACACTGTAATCGCCTTCCTTAATGTAATTATGAAAAGGGATATAGGGAATAAATCCCGCTTGATGCAACATTACTTCACGAACATTGATGGCATTCATTGGTGTATTTCTGGCCTTTGCAATATAAAAACCAATGTTGGTGTCTAGTTTTAGTTTGTTTTGTTCAACCAATCGCATTACACTTGGTGTTGTAGCTGTAACTTTAGTAACTGATGCCATATCAAATAGGTCTGTTACTTTGTCGGCCCTTAAATTATCATAAGTGTGATAGCCAAATGCTTTGTTGTAGATCACTTTCCCATCTTTAGCCACTAAAACAACCATGCCCGGGGCAGCTTTACCTGCAATTCCTTCGTTCACAATGTTATCAATCTCTTTCAGCTCCTCGGTATTTACGCCCGCATCTTCGGGTACGGTATATTTTAGGCGTGTAGCAACAGTTGTATAACCCGATCCTATGGTATACTTTCCAGAATAACCTTTAGTTAAAGTATGTTGAGCAGCAATACCTCCGAAAATAATTTGAGGCAGTACCATAGCCGCTTCTTCATTGATTTGTGGAGTCCAAACGATAGGGAAATTCGAATTGTCGAAAGCATCTAAACTTTTCCCTTCTCCAAAAAGCGCTACAATCACATTTTTATTTTTAGCAATATTGGTGATGAAATTCAAATATTTACCATTGGCCGTCATTTCGTCTGTTACTGCGATAATTATCGTATTGTAGTATTTTAAATCGTCTTCCAAATCATTTAAAGTAGTCGAATCCTTGTATTTATTGGCATCGATAGACTTTACAGCAGTATATTTGTTCAACAAGCTATCAAAAGCAATTTGATAATCAAACCCTAAATTGATAGCAGCAAAATGTTTATCGGCTAGACCAACAATCGGAATCAGATTTTTTTGATTGTTAAGTAATATAGAATTTTTAATAATGGAGGTAATAGATTTTAATCTATTCTCGTTCTGTTGATGATCTTGAGCGCAGGCGCTTAATGTAAATATTAGGGATAGTAAGGCGCCAATTATACTGGTCAACTTATTTTTGTTCATATACTTTTTCTCCATTAACGTAAGTCTTTATTACTTTATTCTTTAAAATCTGTGCTGCAGTGGCGTCCATGATATCGTTTTCGAGCACTATAAAATCGGCAAATTTGCCAATTTCAATACTTCCTTTTTCCTTTTCTTCGAAGTTGGCCTTCGCCGCCCAAATGGTCATACCTCTTAAGGCTTCCTCATTAGTTAATGCATTTTCCATTTGAAAGCCTCCTTTTGGAAAGTCTTTGGCGTCTTTTCTAGCTGTAGCTGCAAAAAATGTAAACATAGGGTTAATTTGTTCAACTGGGAAATCAGTACCTAGCGGAATCCATCCATTTTGATCCATCAATTGTTTATAGGCATAAGCTCCTTTTACTCTTTCGCTGCCTAATCGGTCGGCTGCCCAATACATATCCGAAGTAGCATGTGTAGGCTGTACGGATGGAATAACGCTTGCACTTCCAAACAAATTAAAATCTTCTGGTGCCACCACTTGCGCATGCTCAATTCTCCATCTTTTATCATTTTTACCACCTAAAACCGCATTGTATATTTTAAGAACGGTACGATTTGCAGAATCGCCAATGGCATGGGTACACATTTGGAAATTACGATCGTTTATTTTTTTCGCTACTTGTTCAAAGTGCTTAACCTCACTTAGCAGAAACCCGCTTTTTTTAGGCATATCGCTATAAGGATGCAACAGGCAAGCCCCTCTAGAGCCTAAAGCGCCATCGGCATACACTTTAAAAGCCCGTACATTTAGTCGATCTGTTTTAATGGCTCCTCTTTTAAATAAGTAATCGAAATTTTTCTCTGTATCTGAAAGCATCACGTATAAACGCATTTTTAAAGTTTTCTTTGCTTGCATTTTCTCGATAAAATCTACCGTTTCAAAGTCTAAACCACAATCGTCTATTGTAGTTAAGCCTGCAGCAAAGCAATTCTTTTGGGCATCCAAAAACATTTTTTCGGTCTGTTTTGCATTAGGCAATGGTATTTTATTTTGAACTAAGCCAACTGCATTGTCAATTAATAAGCCTGTTAATTTTCCGTTTTTTTCTACAATATCTCCTCCGGTTAGGGCAAATGATTTACTTACGCCTGCTTCATCCAATGCTTTTTGATTCACAATTGCAGCATGCCCATCAATTCTCTCTAATAAAACAGGTCGGCCAGAAAACAATAAGTCTAATTTTTCTTTATTCGGGAATTGTTTATCGGCCCAATCATTCTGATCCCATCCTCTACCAATTAACCATCCATCGGGATGTGTTTTTGCAAACTCGGTTATACGTGTTAACACTTCATCCCAACTTTTTGTCTCTTTTAAATCGGCACTTTGTAGGCTTTGCCCGTACCCAAAAAAGTGTGCATGGGCATCAATAAAACCAGGGTATACCGCTTTACCCTTTACATCTACTTCTTCGTTTGATGTAAATTGCTTACGAATATTCTCAGTTGTACCCACACCAACAATTTTTCCATCTTGAACGGCCATCGCTTCGACCATGTCAAATTTATCGTTAACGGTATAAATTTTTCCATTATAGATAATTAAATCTGCTTTTTGCTTGCTGCAACTGGTTAGTAGGAGAAGCAATATGGATAAGAAGGAGAGTTGTTTCATACGTTAAAGATATAAAATATAGTCGGGAAATATGAAAGGAGGCCAAAAAATCCTAGTTAAGTCATTTAGTATCAATAATGTAAAAACAGGCTTAACGATAAGGCTAATTTTCGCTAAATTAGCAACCTTACGATAAGAATGAATGTCTGATATTATACAACTTTTACCCGATAGTGTTGCCAATCAAATTGCGGCTGGAGAGGTGGTGCAGCGACCTGCATCGGCGGTAAAGGAGCTGCTCGAAAATGCCATTGATGCAGGTGCAGATAAAATACAATTGATTATAAAGGATGCGGGAAAGGCCTTAATCCAAGTGATTGATAATGGCTGCGGTATGACCGTAACTGACGCTAGAATGTGCTTTGAGCGCCATGCAACTTCCAAAGTGCGTAAGGCAGAAGATTTATTTGCCATTCGTACCATGGGCTTTAGAGGCGAAGCAATGGCTTCGATTGCTGCCATTGCGCAGGTAGAATTAAAAACCAAGCGCCATGAAGATGAAGTGGGTACTTTAATTCAGATTGAAGGTGCCTCTTTTATCAAGCAAGAGCCTGTAGGCACCCCTAATGGAAGTAGTGTTTCGATTAAAAATCTTTTTTACAATACACCGGCACGCAGAAATTTTTTAAAAAGTAATCCTGCCGAAATGCGCCACATCATCGATGAATTTCAGCGTGTGGCGATGGCGAAACCTGCGATTTCCTTTAGTTTACACCACGATGGGGTAGAAATTTATCGCTTGCCAGCATCGGCTTTAAAGCAACGTATTGTTCATTTATTTGGAAATAATTACAATCAACGGTTAATCCCTGTTGAAGAAGAAACAACCATCATTAACCTTAAAGGATATATTGGAAAACCAGAATTTGCAAAAAAAACAAGAGGAGAGCAATTTTTCTTTGTAAATGATCGCTTTATAAAGGATGCCTATTTAAATCATGCCGTAAATAAGGCTTATCAGGAGTTATTGCCTGCTGATAATTTTCCTTTATATGTGTTATTTATAGACATCGATCCGGCAAAGATTGATGTTAATGTGCATCCAACTAAAACGGAGATTAAATATTTGGACGAAAAGTCTATTTATGCTATTATCCATTCGGCAGTGAAAAGATCTTTAGGCCGATTTAACATTACGCCAACGATCGATTTTAACCAGGAAACGGCGTTTAATGCAATGATAACGCCTAAAGCGCATGAAGATATTGTGCCGCCTAGTATTGCATTTAACCCAGAGTTTAATCCATTCGGGCAGGGCAAGTCGACCGCCAAGGAACTTCCTTTTTTAAGAAACCATGGCAATGCGGGTACAAGTACGCAAAATTGGGGCTCGCTGTATGAAGTTGCTCAACATAAATTGCCAGAACAATCGGCTTTGACTTTGCCAGAAGCCTCCCAAAAACAATTTATGCAGGTGCATAACCGTTACATTGTTTCACAGATTAAATCGGGCATCATGGTAATTGATCAGCAAGCGGCGCATGAACGGATTTTATATGAGCGATTTTTACTTCATTTGGAGGATCGAAAAGGAGCGTCGCAACAAAGTTTATTCCCACAAACGGTAACTTTGAGTCCGAACGACTATGAGTTGGCAAAAAGTTTGTTAGAAGATATTAAGAGTTTGGGTTTTGAAGTACGCGAATTCGGGAAAAATACCTTGGTAATTGAAGGGGTTCCGGTTGATTTAGGAAGTACAAATATCAGTGAAACGAAATTATTTGAACAATTAATAGAAGGGTATAAAAACTCGCAACAAGAATTAAAGTTAGATAAACGTGATTCGTTGGCAAGAAGTATGGCCAGAAATAGTGCGATTAAAATAGGGACATCTTTAAGTCAGCAAGAAATGAATACCTTAATTGAAGAACTTTTTGCGTGTAAAACACCTAACTTTAGCATCAATGGAAAGCCTGTGATACAAACCATTGCGCTGAGTGAAATTGCACAGAAGTTTGAGCGATAGGGAAGAATGATGAAGGAGCAAAGAGCAAAGATCGAGGAGTCCAAAAAACAACAACTAATAAACCAATACACAAAACATGAATAATATACCGCCAGTTGTAAAGAATTTATTGATTATCAACGTGCTTTTTTTTGCTGCTAAATGGCTATTTGAAGCACAAGGAATTCCAATTACTGAATATTTAGCCGTATTCTATTTCGATTCTCCATTTTTTAAGATTTGGCAGCCCATCACCTATATGTTTATGCATGCAGATATGTTTCACATCTTTTTTAACATGTTTGCACTCTATTCATTTGGAGGTATTTTAGAAGCACATTGGGGTGGTAAGAAATTCATAAATTTTTATTTGATCACCGGCCTAGGTGCATTAGCCTTACAATGGGCGGTTCAAGCTTTCGAGGTATATCAAATCACTGGTTCACCAGTAAACGATATTTCAACGCTGGAAGCGCTAGGTAATCCAACAATTTATGGGATTTATGGTGGACCAATGGTGGGTGCTTCGGGTGCAATTTTTGGTTTATTAGTTGCTTTTGCCATGTTATATCCCAATATAGAAATGTACATTATGTTTATTCCAGTTCCGGTAAAAGCAAAATATATTATACCTGTTTATATTGTAATCGAATTATTTTTGGGCGTTGGTAAATTTTCGGGCGACTCTGTTGCCCATTTTGCGCATTTGGGTGGGGCACTGATAGGGTTTATTTTGGTTAAACTATGGCGAAACAAAAACACATTTTACGATTATTATGAATAGGGGTATAGTAGATGATTTGCGATTAAAATTTTTTAAGTCTGGCAGCCCTGCTATGCTATATATAGGTATTAACATATTTATATTTTTAGTAGGTGGTGTAATTGGGGTAGTGATTACCCTATCGGGAAATAGAGGATGGGTAGCGATGCAAATACAAGAATATTTCGCATTTCCAGGAGACCTCAGCAGCTTGCCTATTAAATTTTATACCCTGCTAACCTATCAGTTTTTTCATGCCGGTTTTTTTCATGTTTTATTTAATA
>JACMOW010000035.1 GCA_014377775.1 Pedobacter sp.
ATGCCCTTGCACTTGTTTAAGTTGCAAACAAAACTTTCACTAATTACTTCTTCGAGTACGAGGGTGTTTTGTACTTCGATCATGGCAAGACAAAATTAAGGGTTTGAAAAGGATTTACCTAATTTTTATCTCTTTACCCTTTCCCTATCGGATACCTTAATCCATCGGCAGATTTTATTTCCATTGTTACCGAGCCTACCAATATTTCTACTTCGGCTTTTACTGGCACCCGGTTTCCATCGTCGGTAATCCAGAGGTACAACTTGCTATCCTTTTTAAAGATACGACCTGGTTTAATAGACGGACTAAATTTTAGGCAACTCAAATTTCCCAATTTGCTGTTTACCATCTCTTTACCCACATACTGTATTTCTAGCGACGAAATTTCATCTCCTAAAAAATAATTAAGCTTAAATTTATCGCCTATACTTAGTTTGGAAATGTCTAAGCTCCTGGCAAAATAATAGGCCGAAACCAAGTCGAAAGTTTGTGTGGTAGGCGTAGAAAATGTACCCTTCGTAGCAATTACCTTCTTGGTATCCTGATAAAAACGAGCTTTATCTTGCCTGCGGTAGCTTGCCTCCCTTATGTTTTCTTGATAGAAATACGGGGTGAGCGCTATTTTGTCGATATAGGAATCGTAGTGGTCTCTGATTTTATAAAAAATATCGAAAGTACCCGAGGTTTGCGCATCAACAATTAACCTATAAGTGGGCTTATTGTCGAATTTTAAATCAGACTCCTGAACTTTAATGGTGGCTTCGGCAGCGGTAATAAAACCATACTTTAACTTATAAGATAATACCTCTCCTGCTTTAAAAACAGGATCCTTTTTTAACGGCAACTCTTGTGCAAAACCAGCCAGGCTAACCAAACCCAGTACCAGTGCAATTATTTGTGGTTTCATAAGGGGAGTAATGCAAAAAGTAATCCAATTTTTTTTAGTATCGAGATATGAGTATCAAGTATCAAGACAGGGCGCTTAGCCATCAAGGTAGGCTTTATCTAAGTATGCATCCAATCTTGATACTTGCTACTCGATACTTGCTACTATTCCTTCCTTTTAAATATCGGCACGGTAGAACAAGGTTCGCCATACATAATACTTTTGGCAACTGGCGTTAGCAAGGCCGTAATCTCTACGTAAGCAGCAACCGGCACATTGATATCTGCACAGCCTTTAACCACTACTCTCTCTCCTGCAAAAGTATTCATATCTATTTTAGCCAATGCCTTTGTGTACAATACGGTTTCTAAGGTTTCTAAACTTCCAAATACCACTTCGTTTGCATAAGGCTTCATTTTATTAACCAATAACATATAGGCCCAAGTAGGAACAATGGCATCTGCACTGCATATAATGGCCATATTTTTATCTTGATATTGTGCCCAATCGTGCGCCTTAATAAAGGCCCTAAAATCTTGCTCCTTTAAAATTAACCCATGAAATAGATTGTCTTTTATATCATACACTAAACGTTCACCATGATGGAAATAATCTTCCAGGTTTAAGGTAACTAAACCACTACTGGCTACTTTATTGATGATGTTTTCTTGAATTTCCATCTGTTGTATTTTAACTAACTAAACATTTCTAATAAGTTCTCTACTATTTGTTTTCCGGTATATTGATCAAGGACTCCAATTTTACGAGAAAGCCTAACTTTATCTACTGTTCTTATTTGATCAAGCGCTATCTGGCCACTTTTACCGTCAACAAAACAATTTATTCGAGTAGGGTAATTTCGAAGTGTTGAAGTTAATGGCGCAATAATTACAGTATTTAAAGCTCGATTTAATTCTTTAGCCGAAACAATAACACAGGGGCGTTGGGTGGTGGGATCCAATTGCACAAAATAAACTTCAAAACGATTAACTACCATGTCCATTCCTCATCATCAAAATTATTGCTAATAGTTGAGATTAGGATAGAATGATCAGTTAATGACCCTGCTTTGATAAAACTTTCTTCCCAGTTTTTGCGAGGTGGCTTCGGTGCCGGTTTAATAATAATAGAATCTCCTTTAACTTCAATTTTTACTTCATCTCTAATTGCGCATTGTTCCATTATACTTTTAGAAAGTATAATCCCTGCTGAGTTTCCAATTTTCCGTACCTTGATAATCATGCTTAAAGTTAACACAAAGTTATAACATTTGCAAAAAAAAATTCCCTCATCGGATGAAGGCAAGTGAAATCGTCATATCTTTCATTAGTAATGAACAATATCTTTCATTAGTAATGAAAGATATGTATATTTGATTTTAACTTAATGATTATTAGATGTTAAGACAAGAGCAAATAGCAACAGTAATAGACTTTCAACAACAAGATTTGGATAGAAAAGAGAATACTTTTGTGCGTGAGTCGCTTAAAGAGGTACCAATTTTTTCGAGTTTCGCTACAATTATAACTGGGGTTCGTCGCTGTGGAAAAAGCACCCTATTGCTACAAATCATAAAAGACAAATACAAAAACGCACTGTACCTTAACTTTGAAGACCTTAGGTTAACGGCATTTGAAACTGAAGATCTGGTGCGCTTGCAACAGGAAATAGTGAAAAGAGACATCAAAGTTTTGTTTTTTGACGAAATACAACTTGTTAATAAATGGGAAATATTTGTACATCAGTTACTCAGAGAAGAATATACCATATTTGTGAGCGGCTCTAATGCATCCCTTTTAAGTACCGAACTCGGCACACACTTAACAGGGCGCCATATTTCAATGGAGATGTTTCCATTTTCATTTACAGAATATATAGCTTTTAAAAATGTTAAACCCAGCCCAGATTCGGTAACAGCCTACTTGAAGACCGGTGGCTTCCCCGAGTGTATCAAAAATGAATCGGAACTTATATTACAAAATCTGATGGAAGATATTCTAATACGAGACATAGCGGTAAGACATGCCATACGAGATGTAAATGCACTTAAACAATTGGCTGTATATTTAGTTTCAAATGTAGGGACATTAGTTTCGGCCAATAAATTAATTGATTTGTTTGGTATCAAATCAACCGCCACTATGCTCGAATATTTTGCATGGTTAAAAGATGCGTATTTGGTAGAATTTCTCCCCCTTTTTAGTTACTCCTTAAAGATACAAGCGCGCAACCCTAAAAAAGTATATGCCATTGATACGGGCTTGATCTACGCAACGTCGACAGCATTTAGCGAGAATGCCGGACATGTATTTGAGAATTTGATTTATCTCCACTTAAGAAGAAAAAGTACAACTCTTTATTACTTCAAAGAAAAAGGAGAATGCGATTTTGTTAGTTTTACCAAGGGGAAAGCGCAAGAGGCTGTGCAAGTGTGTTACCAAATAGACGACCATAACTTTAAGCGTGAATACAATGGGCTGCTAGAGGCCATGAGGGCCTTTAAATTAGACCAAGGAACAATTGTTACCCTAAACCAAAAAGATCATTTTGAAAAAGATGGTTATAGGGTAAACTTAGTGCCTGCTCATGAATACCTCGTCTAATAAAACTTAACGCGGTTATCTTTTATTACTGCTTTGTCTTGTAATGCCTGGAAAGCCGCACCCAATGAACGTTGTGTAATACCCTCGATCATGGTTTGCTTTTGCTTAAACATGTTTGCTAATGGCGCTGGATTGGCAAAACCAACAACCACAAATGCATAAACCCCAGTAGCACCTTCTATAACTTTAGATAATTTACCAACTGAAGAACCAAATACTGCACCAACTAACTTGTTTTCTTGTGCTATTCCTGG
>JACMOW010000244.1 GCA_014377775.1 Pedobacter sp.
AAGAAGTTATTGGTAGAATCGACCGCTGATAACTTAATAAGATTTTGACCAACAAATAATGTTGAAAAAGTGTTATTTTGCAAGAGTTGATTTTATTATTTGTTGATCACCAAAATTAAAGATTTTTAATGGTAAAAAAGAAAACCGAAAACCTTTCTACCTACCTTTCAGAAATAGCCGTTCATGGCATTCAAGAAAAAAAGGGAAATGATATCGTTCGTTTAGATTTGAGAAATCTAAATAGTGCTGTTTCCGATTATTTTATTGTGTGTAATGCCGACTCCACTACACAAGTTAAGGCAATTGCCGATAGTGTAGAAGACGAAATATATAAGTTAACACAAACCAACCCTTGGCGCAAAGAGGGTTCAGAAAATGCCGAATGGATTATTCTCGATTATTTCGACATCGTAGTGCACATTTTTAGAACAGAAAAACGTGATTTCTATGGTATTGAAGATTTATGGGGTGATGCTGAAACCACCACCTATAAAAGCGCATAACACTTAAAACACAGATTTTAACCAAGATGGAAGAAAATAAAATTACAGATACTAAACCGAAACAAATTAAGAAAACGCCTAATATTCCTAAAAAACCAATTAAGGGATCCAAATTCAACATATTTTGGGTATATGCCGCCATTATAATGGGACTAATTGTGTTGCAATTTATGTTTAATAGCGACAATATAACAAAAGTTGATTACAGTGTTTTCGAAAGAGAAATGCTAATTCCGGGCAACGTAGAAAAAATTATCTCGTATAAATCAGACGACATTGTGATTTCTGAAGTTTATATCAAGCCAGAGAAAAAAAATGATCCTTTGTATAAAAAATATCAGAGTAAAAGCTCTTTTAACACAAACGCGAAAGGACCATTGGTTACCTTCATATCGCCTTCACCGGAAGTTTTAAACACAAAATTGAAAGATTCGCAATCAACAATTACTCCTCCACAACAAATTAAGTCTGAAACAATTTCAAAAGCTAATCCCTGGGCAAGTGCATTTTTAACCATTGTTTTGCCTTTGTTGTTGTTCGCAGGTTTATGGATTTTTATGATGCGTCGTATGGGCGGTGGTGGTGGTGGCGGTGGTGGTGGCCAAATCTTTAGTATTGGCAAATCGAAAGCGACTTTGTTTGATAAGGAGAGCCAAGTAAATATTACATTTAATGATGTTGCTGGGCTAGAAGAAGCCAAACAAGAAGTGATGGAGATTGTGGATTTCCTTAAAAACCCCAAGAAATACACCAATTTGGGCGGTAAAATCCCAAAAGGAGCACTGTTAGTGGGTTCGCCAGGTACGGGTAAAACCTTATTGGCTAAAGCGGTTGCTGGCGAAGCACAGGTCCCTTTCTTCTCCTTATCGGGTTCCGATTTTGTGGAGATGTTTGTAGGTGTTGGTGCATCCCGCGTACGCGATTTGTTTAAACAAGCCAAAGACAAAGCGCCGTGTATTATTTTTATAGATGAGGTAGATGCGATTGGTCGCGCCCGTGGTAAAAACAGCATGATGGGCGGAAATGATGAGCGCGAAAATACGTTAAACCAGTTATTGGTGGAGATGGACGGCTTTGGTACCGATTCGGGAATTATCATCTTGGCAGCTACCAACCGTCCTGATGTGTTAGACTCCGCATTAATGCGTCCAGGTCGTTTTGACAGGCAAATTTCTATAGACAAGCCCGATTTGAATGGTCGTGAGCAGATTTTTAAAGTGCATTTAAAGCCAATTAAAACATCGGCAGAGGTAGATGCAAAAAAACTATCGGCACAAACACCAGGTTTTGCAGGTGCCGAAATTGCCAATGTATGTAATGAGGCAGCACTAATCGCAGCACGTCGTAACAAGGAAAGTGTAGATATGCAAGACTTTCAAGATGCGATTGATCGTGTAATTGGTGGTTTAGAAAAGAAAAATAAAATTATTTCTCCAGAAGAGAAAAAAATTGTGGCCTATCATGAAGCTGGACATGCCATTGCAGGTTGGTTTTTGGAACATGCAGACCCTTTAGTTAAGGTTTCCATCGTGCCGCGTGGGGTAGCGGCTTTAGGTTATGCACAATACTTACCTAAGGAACAATTCTTATATACTACAGAGCAACTAACTGATGGGATGTGTATGACTATGGGTGGTCGTGTGGCTGAAGATTTAGTGTTTGGTAAAATATCAACTGGGGCACAAAATGATTTAGAGCGCATTACCAAATTAGCGTATGCAATGGTAACCATTTATGGGATGAATAGCACGATCGGTAATGTATCGTTCCACGACCCTCAGAATGAATATAACTTTAATAAACCCTACTCAGAGAAAACATCAGAAATGATAGATCATGAGGTTAGGCTTTTAATTGCCGACGTGTACGTGAGAACGAAACAACTGTTAACTGAAAAACGTGATGGTTTAGAGAAATTGGCGCAGAAATTAATTGAAAAGGAGATTCTTTTTCAAGCCGATTTAGAAGAGATTTTGGGGAAACGTCCGTTTGATAATCGGACTACTTATGATGAGTTTGTTAATGGTACTGGTGATCAAGCGCCGGCAGCACAGGGATTAATTCACGATGGCGTGGGTGCTACTACCGATCCAAGTGGACCTATAGCGAGCGCAGAAGAAGAAGCAAAATAAAAGTATAATTCTGATGAAAGAGAATATTTCTTCGAAAGAATTGATTCTAAAAAAGATAAGAAAAGCCTTGTTAGAAAAGCGAGATAACCCTTATCCCAACCTAGAAGAAAGCCAACTTTATAAAAGTAATGAAGAAGAGCTCGAAATTTTATTTGCCGAGCAATTAACGGCGGTTTCGGGTAATTTTATCTTCTGCGAAAATGGGCTCGATTTTATAGAGAACATTTTAGAGCTTGCCGATAAATATAACTGGAGAAAAATATATTGTTGGGAGCCCGAGCTGCAAGAATTGTTGGCACATTACGAATTTCCTTTTTACCAGACCGATAAAGATTTTGATCAGGCCGAGGTTGGTATTACCCTTTGCGAAGCTTTAGTTGCTAGAAATGGATCGGTGATGGTAAGCAACCAGCATGCTGCAGGGCGAAGATTAAGTATATTCCCTCATCAACACATCGTTATTGCCCGTACGGGGCAATTGGTGTTGGATCTGAAGGACGCTTTTCAATTGTTAAAAAATAAATACGGCACACAAATCCCGTCCATGATAAGTAACATCACAGGGCCTAGTCGTACAGCCGATATCGAAAAAACATTGGTGCTAGGCGCACATGGTCCTAAAGAGCTTTTTGTTTTTTTAATTGATGATTTTAATTAATTATTTTTAATTTCAAAAAAATATAATAAATTTATACTAAATACCAATTTAGTATACGGTACAGATTTGTGAACATGAACAACATTTATTCGGTAATAACGGGCACTGGAAGCTATATTCCAGAGAATATAATCTCAGGTAACCATTTTATGGAAGCTTCTTTTTTTGATAACGGCGTTAAGCTCGAAAAGGAAAATACAGAAATCATCCATAAGTTTAGTGAGATAACCGAAATTGTGGCACGCCGTTATGCCGATGCTGATTTAGTAAACAGCGACATTGCCACTATAGCCGCTCAAAGAGCTATCGATAATGCTGGAATTGATAGAGAAACCTTAGATCATATTATCTTTTGCCACAATTTTGGGGACGTAAAAGCAGGGTCGAACCGAATGGATATGTTGCCTGCGTTGGCCGCTAAAGTCAAACAGGCTTTAAACATTAACAATCCTGATTGTGTTGCTTACGATATTATTTTTGGTTGTCCAGGTTGGGTGCAAGGTAGTATTCAGGCTGATTACTTAATCCGCAGTGGTGATGCAAAAAAAGTTATGGTAATTGGATCTGAAACACTTTCTCGTATTATAGATCCTCACGATCGTGATAGCATGATTTTTTCAGATGGTGCTGGAGCAACTATTTTTGAAGGTAAAGAATCTAGTGAGCCGACGGGTATTTTAGCGCATAAGACCCAAACTTTTGCGGTTGATTATGCTTCGCTATTAGTAATGGGTTCGAGTAATAACCCCGACGAGCGCAATGGCAATACCTATTTAAAGATGAATGGGCGTAAACTTTACGAGTTTGCTGTAATTAACGTACCGCAAGTGGTTAAAAAGGCAATCGATAAGGCAGGGATTACACTGGATGAAATTAAAATTGTATTTATACACCAAGCCAATGGCAAAATGGATAATGCGATCATGAAACGTTTATTTAAGCTGTATAATATTGATGTTGTTCCTGATAATTTGGTGCCGATGACGATCTCGTGGCTTGGTAACAGTTCTGTAGCTACCATACCTACATTATTAGATTTGGTGCGTAAAGATAAAGTAGCAGGTTACAAAATTAAAAAGGGTGAGTATGCAGTTTTTGCTTCAGTTGGTGCAGGAATGCATATTAATGCGTTTGTTTATAAATTTTAGTCTACTGAATTCGCTTTAATCCCTGTTTTGCTTCGTTCTCGATCCCTATTTGATATTCATGATCCTTTAGGTTAATGGCCATATTGTAATACGCTTTGGCTTTTGTAAAGTTTTTCTTATTCTCGTATATTTTCCCACTTAAAACCGCTGCCTTGGCGGCATAATACTGTTTCAAGGTTTTACCATAGTTGATGGCATTTTGATAATGATTAAGGGCGGTATCTTCTTTGCTCAAATCGTCGGTTATACGGCCAAATCTATAATGGTACTCGGCTTTATCTTTTAGGGTGACAAAAGTATTGGTACTTAGGTTGACCAGTAGCTGGCTAGCTTGACTCAAATAACCGCCATCAAATAATAAACGGGCGCTAAGTAGTATTTTATTCGGAATTGTAGCATTGGCCTCACTAATGGCTTGTTTGTCTTTTTCTTGATAAGTATAACCATTTATTTTAACCTTATTTACGTTTGCACTATATTCTGCTTCATCTCCTTTTAAAAGCGCCAACCAAGCCAAATGCAAATAAGTATCTTTTATATAGCTTACACCTTTGTTAGTTTGTAAAAATCGATTGAAGTAGGTAGCAGCGCTGTAATCTAATTTGTTTAAGCGCGCTACGCCCATTAAATAATCAAGGTAAGGAAAGGGCTGGTACATGGCCCCTGTTGGTTTATTGTTCAAGATTGCAATTGCTTCATCATTGTGTCCACTTTTTACCGCTACATAGGCCTGTAAATAAGTTTTGAGTAAGCTGCTTTCGGTAAAACGGGCAGTATATTTCATTGTTTTATCATAGGCCGTAGGGCTATGAACCACATCATTTAGTATATATATGTAGTTAAAAACTACATCTTCGAAAAAAGGCTCATAAGCCGACTTGGGTAAATTCTCTGCCAGTTTATCGAGCATGGCTAATCCAGTTTGTACGTTCCCTTTAATTCCAAATGTAGCCAAAGCACCTTTTAAAAAACCGTCTGGCAAAGAACCCATTACCACTTGTATTAGGCCCATTCCTTTTGCATTTAAATGAAAGGCCGGAAATTTTTTTATATTCTCTTCGAGTAAATTACTAGCCTTGTTAATTTCTCTAGCTGCGGTATAATAGGAGCCGTAACGACCACGTATTAACGCCCATTGCAGGTTTATCTCAGCTTGGGCATAGCGATAATAGGGCGATTTCTCGTCATCGGCACTAATCTGATCCAAGCGTTTACTTTTGTTTACTTCTAAACGCTCAAACTCTGTTTTGCTATCGGTACTTAAGAGATAATAATAATCTATGTAATTTTCTAGAAGAGGTACGATGGAATTATTGGGGTGTAATTTTTTTTCGTTGGCGATTAAAGCTCTTGCGGTGCCTAGCTTTAATTCAAAAATGTTTTGATAGGCTTTAAGGCAATTGGTATTAAAATCGAAATTTGCTAAAATAGTAAGCGGAGAGAGCAGAAATACCAGTAGCAAAATATTTTTTTTAGTCTTTCTCATCATCAATCTTTTTTTAACGGATTATATTTTAGGCTTTCTAAAAAAAGCCTAAAATTTATAATGTATTTAAGATCAACCTCAAATATCTTCGCTATTTGTCTCAATCTTTCTGGCTTAATCTCTACCTCGTTTCTTTCAATTTTACCGTAAAAATTAACGGATAAGTTTAGCATTTTAGCCATTACTGCTTGCTTCACATCCAATAGTATCCTAATTTTTCTAATGTTTTCTCCAATGTTTTCCATTCCATGATTTTCATCTATTTATAATTTTGTTTTTAATTATCAGATGTAGCTTACCATGATTAAACAATCATTCCCTTAGGGGTTTAATAATTCTTTGATCATGGACGGTTTACATTTAAATAATTCAGGGATGAATTAAACTTGGTGTACATTTTTGCTAAAGTAGCAATTTTAATCAAAACTCTTAGTTGATATTATATCAACCATAAAAATTTGGCAGTTGATTTTTTCGCACCTAATTTAGCTTAAGCTTAGCCCGCCAAGATGGCTGAGTAAATCTTTAATTTTAAACGAATACGATGAAAACATTAAAATCGGAAAAATTCGGCATAATGTCGATAGAAGAAAGGGAAATACAGAAAAATGATGACTGGCCAAAAATAAAGGGAGGGATTTGCTGAAGGCTACAAAGCCAAAATTTAACTGTTTTTTAGTTCACATAAATGAAGAAATCTAATAGGTATTCGCTTACCGCTAGCATTTAATATCTATTATTTAGCTTTTCATCATAGAATAATATATCATGAAAAATTTAAATTACATAAACTGCTTAGCACTAACATCATTAGAGTTGCAACAAACTAATGGAGGCATAGCTGAAACAAAAACTACTGTATGGCAAGATGTTGCCTATGTAGGCACATCAATCTTTCATGGATTGGCAGCATTTTGTACAGAAGGTGGGAAAAGTGCTGGAATCTCTGTAAGATAAATAACTTAAAGGTTACCTAAGTAATTTGGGTAGCCTTAAATGCTTCAAATCTTATTTTTTAACCGTACTTAAAGTTGTTATTAATGAAATTATATCTTGAAAATATTCATCTCTATTTGATTGGCTTAAATAAGTTCCGATTAATTGTATTATTTATTGTTATTAATGTATTGAACTCCCTATCATTTTCATTTTTGGCATATTTCATTACTGGAAATGGATTAAGAAATCACTCCATTGATAACATGAGTGCTAAAGATCAATTTTTGGTTGCAGTTTTTTTAGGTCCTATTATCGAAACACTTATCTTTCAATATGCTTTAATAGAGTCGGTGAGACAAAAGATAAGGCCGCTATATGCCTGCATCTTGTCTGCATTCGCCTTTGCGCTAGCTCATTTTTATAGTGTTTACTACTTTTTATTTGCGTTAATAAGCGGACTTATTTTTGCCTACATGTATTACTTGGAGAAGTCGGTAATCAAGAGTTTTTTAGTGGTCTTAACTGCTCATGTTTTATATAATTTGCTCATTTACACAGGTAGATTTTTATAAGTTACGCTGTTATCTATCATGTTTGTATTAAATATGCATTTAGTTTTCGTCCACCGAACACGCGTTCGTAGTCAGATTATATATAGCATAACGCTATTGGCAGTAATTCTTGCTATAGGTGCGCTTCCTTTTTTATACATTACGATTAGTGTAAAAGGTGAGGGTATAATCAAAAGTAATTTAGAGAAAATAGAATTGTTAGCTCCAGCTAGTGGTCGTATACTTAATCTAAACTTAAAAGATAATCAAAAAGTAATCAAAGGTACGGTACTTTTAACCATAAACGGTACATTATCTAAACAACAAGATAGTGTAATAAGTGACCATAGTAGGCGTCTGAATCAACAATTACGAGATATTGAGGTACTCATTAACGTAGTGAATAAGAAATGGAAAAACGGAAATGGGATACTAAAAACTGGGCTTTACATTGCAAGTTGGCAACAGTATACCGGACAACTTCAAAATGCAGTTAACTTTAAACAGCAAAGTGAACGAATTTTTCAACGTTATCAAACACTATATCATAAAAAAGTAGTCACAAAGTCTGAATTTGAAGAACATAAGTTTAACTACCAGCAAGCCCTTTCAGACGAGGAAATGGTAAATAAAAATCATAAAATTCAGTGGCAAAGTGACGCTATTCAATACAGAAGGGAATTAAGTGATTTACAATATCAGAAGGCTCAAATAAACGAACAAGAGAAAAAATATAGCTTAAGCGCAAACATAAACGGATCAATACAAAGTCTTACTGGATTACAGGAAGGTTCTTATATCTATGCCAATCAAAAGATAGGTGAAATTAGTCCAGATGGTACACTATTCGCCTATTGTTATGTAAAACCTACAGATATTGGTTTGATAAAAAAGGGGCAACATGTTCGTGTCCAAGTAGATGCTTTTAACTACAATCAATGGGGGGTATTATTGGGTAAAGTAATCGATATTTCGGATGATATCATCATCCGAAATCAAGTGCCTTATTTCAAAATAAAATGCCAATTGAATAGAAATTATTTACAATTAAAAAGTGGTTACAAGGGCTTCATTAGAAAAGGGATGACTTTTACCGCCAACTTTGCTGTCTCTAAAAGGAGCCTTTACCAGCTTTTATACGATAAAGTTGATGATTGGATTAATTAGACAACGTGATATCTCTGATTGTGGAGCGGCTTGCTTGGCGTCCATTGCAGCTCACTATAATCTAAAACTACCGGTTGCCAAAATTAGGCAATATGCAAATACAGATAAAAAAGGCACTAATGTTTTAGGGTTAATTGAGGCGGCAACTAGATTAGGCTTCGAAGCTAAAGGTGTTAAGGGAACTTTAGATAGTTTAAACAAAATACCCTTGCCTGCCATTGCGCACGTAGTTAATAATGGTTATTTACATCATTATGTGGT
The DNA here is from genome assembly GCA_014377775.1 of Pedobacter sp. Taxonomy (GTDB): domain Bacteria; phylum Bacteroidota; class Bacteroidia; order Sphingobacteriales; family Sphingobacteriaceae; genus Pedobacter. The sequence continues at coordinate 8,846 of JACMOW010000244.1, forward strand.
AATATACAAAGTTACAGCTAAGTACGCAGCTATAATGGATCCGAGTGATGGCAAGATGCACCGTAAATCAATTTCAGCGTTTACCCAAGAATGGTCAGGGATTTTACTTTTATTATTGCCAAATGAACAGTTTAAAAGTGGAAATGAAAAAGTGACCAATTCTTCACGCTTTTGGCAATTGATAAAACCGCATAAAAGTATCTTATTACAAGTTTTGTTTGGCGCCTTTGTATATACCATTTTAGGACTTTCTACTGCTATTTTTATTCAAAAAATAACCGATTATGTTTTAGTAGATGGTAATCGAAACTTGCTTAATATGATGAGCATTATAATGATTATTATTTTGTTGCTACAATTGTTTATCGACACGGTAAAAAATATATTTACGATGCGTACTGGGCAACAAATTGATGCCCACTTAATTTTGGGGTATTACAAGCACCTACTAAAACTACCACAACAATTTTTTGATACCATGAGGGTTGGCGAAATTATCTCTAGAGTTAACGATGCCGTAAAAATCAGAACATTTATTAATGACGTCTCAATTGGTTTAGCAGTAAATATATTTATTATTGTTTTTTCTTTCGCCCTTCTATTTACGTATTACTGGAAGTTAGCTTTGCTTATGCTAATGGTAATCCCTTTTTACTTGCTCATTTATTTTATAACCAATAAATTAAATAAAAAAATCCAACGAAAGCTCATGGAAGAATCAGCTGAGCTTGAGGCGCAATTGGTAGAGAGCTTAAATATCCTCGGCACAATAAAGCGATTTGGTTTAGAGGAGTTTACCAATATTAAAACCGAAACAAGATTTATAAAATTGTTAAGAACAGTTTATGAATCGGGTAAGACTACCATTCTTTCGGGTTCTTCCTTAGCGCTGATTTCGCAATTACTCACTATTTTTTTGCTTTGGATAGGATCGGGTTATGTCTTGGACAATGAAATTACCCCAGGAGAACTGTTTTCTTTTTATACCTTAATAGGTTATTTTACTGGGCCCGCCGCAGCTTTGATTGGAGCCAATAAGATAATTCAAGAAGCTGCTATTGCAGCAGATAGATTGTTTGAAATCATGGATTTAGAAATTGAAAACGACGAATCTAATATTGTGCTCACACCTGAATTGATTGGTGATATTCGTTTTGAAGGGGTTGCTTTTAGATACGGTACGAGAGTAAATGTTTTCGATAATTTAACATTATGTATTAAGGCAGGAAGCTTTACCGCCATTGTTGGCGAGAGTGGATCGGGGAAGTCTACTTTAATGGCGCTTTTGCAAAATATTTATCCCATCCAAAGCGGGAGTATTTTTATTGGAAAGTACGCAATTAACTATTTAAACAATGCTTCACTAAGGAAATTATTAGGCGTAGTTCCACAAAGAATAGATTTATTTGCCGGTAATGTAGTAGATAATATTGCTGTTGGTGATGATGAACCTGATATGCAAAGGATTATCGACATCTGTACACAACTGGGTATTGTAGATTTGATTGAATCTTTGCCAAATGGTTTTCAGACCTATCTCGGAGAAAATGGCGCCACACTTTCTGGTGGACAGAAACAAAGAATTGCTATTGCAAGGGCTCTTTATAGAAATCCCGAAATTTTGATTTTAGATGAGGCAACTTCTTCACTAGACTTTGCTTCTGAACAGTATGTAAAACGGATGGTTAATATATTGGTTGAACACCAAAAAACTATTATTGTTATTGCTCATCGACTAACTACTATTCGTAGCGCTAATCATATTATTGTTTTATATAAAGGTAAAGTTATAGAAGAAGGAACTCATGATGAGATGCTATTGGCCAAAGGGCATTATGCTAACCTATGGCAACAGCAATATGGAAAGGAATGACATTAAAAAGGCCAGATTCTCATCCAGCCTTTAATAAATAGGACTTATCCTCCCCCTCTAACCCTGCCATTACTACTACTACTTTCTCCCCCTCTACTTCCTCTACTTTCATCACCACTACTGCTTCGTTGTGGTGGCGCCGATTCTGTGCGTTCCGCGCGTTGTGGTTGTGTTTGCTGTTGAGGGCGCTCAGCTCGTTCAGTACGTTGTTGCGGTGCTTGCTGTTGTTGCGGCTGCGGTTTGCTTTCCATACGCTGTGGTGTTTGCTGTACACGTTCGCTTCTTTCTTGTGGCTGCTGACGTTCCATTCGTTGTTGTGACTGTGCCGCCGCTTGTTGTGAATCGTCTCTGCCACGCTCGGTACGCCCTTGATTTACCTCCCCATTTCGATTTTCCATCCCTCTACTTGGTTGAACTGAATTTACAACATTTCCATCTCTAGAAGGACGTGTGTTCATGTTGCCGACCCTTTCACCGCCTTGGTAAGTATTAGAATTATTGCCCCTATCTCTACTCACTGCGCCGCGATTAATACTACCCTCTACCGCCTCTCTTGGCGATGCATTGATACTCGACGAGCCTCTACTGGTACGAGGGCTATAAATGTTAACTGTATTATTGTCAATCCTGCTTGCGCCAGGTCTGCTATTACGGTTTACGTTATAAACGGTTACATTTTGATTGGTGTTACGTCTAATTTCGTCAGCCCTTGGTCCTGTATAATAAGTTCTATTGTTATAAACATAAGTGTTATTGATGATTACCGTATTTTGAATATAAATTCGATTTCGATTGCCATAATAACGGGGATAGTTGCTATAATATATATTGTCGTACGGAACAAAGTTCCAGCACATATCTGGTATGCGATATCCGCCTCGACCGATATTAATACCTATGCTAAGCATAGGCCCCAAAGGGGCCCATCCATATTGGCCACCCCCACTTCTCCAACTTACCCACGCTGGTCCCCAAGTGGTACCTGGAATCCATAACCAATCGTTGTAACGGTTGTATACCCATCGTCCGTAATGAAAGGGCGCCCATCCCCAATCGTAATTAGATACCCAAGTATTTCCATATTCGGTCATGGCCCAACGTCCGTTGGTGTAATACGGCCTAAATTCTTCCTGGTCTACATCAGGTCGCCAAACGTAGCCATATTGTGGGTCTTTGATCCATTGTCCGTACGGCGATAATTCATCATAAAACGATTGTAGGGATACATCTTCGTTTTGCGCCATTACGTTTTGTGTGGTTCCGGTAAGAAGGAGCAAGAGCCCCAGCAAAATTGCCGGTAATTTGATCTTGGTTTTCATAATGTGTGTGTTTTAAAAATTTATAATTAACCTAACAAATTTTGTATATCAATTTAAACACCAGTTTTTAAAAATAATTTAAACAATTATGCTTAATGTTTGTTATTATTCTCTTTTAACGCATTTTTGTATCACAAAGTGTTTTGATACGCTATTTTGGAGTGCGAAATAATGTGTGAAAAAGCAGTCATGCAGAACTAAATTTGCTACATCTTTAGTATCAAGTATCAAGTATCAAGTAGCTAGACTGGGAGGCGAAACAATCCGTCTAAAACCGTACTTTTGTGATATAATTAATTCTTATGCAACGAGGCACTTTATTTTTAATACCAGTACCCTTGGCCGAAAATGCCATTGAAAAATCATTTACTCCTTTTTTGGTTGATACCATCAACAGCCTTAAAACCTATATTGTTGAAAACGAAAAGACAGCACGTAAATGTTTAAAGGAAGCAGGCTTAAAAATTCCACAAAGTGATTTACTTATTCACGATTATGGGAAGCATAAACGTGGGAACAGTTTAGTGCCTTACTTTAAAGAATTAATGTTGGGCGTGGATGTAGGTTTGATGAGTGAGGCTGGATGCCCTGGTGTTGCTGACCCTGGTGCAGAAATTGTTGCCGAAGCACATAAAAGAGCCATCAAAGTAGTGCCATTGGTTGGGCCTAATTCAATGTTACAAGCTTTAATGGCTTCGGGGTTTAGCGGACAAAGCTTTGCTTTTCATGGTTATTTACCGATTGATAAAGTAGAACGTGCAAAACGAATTAAGGAATTGGAAGTACTATCGATGCAAAACAAGCAAACCCAATTGTTCATGGAAACGCCATTCCGCAATAATCATTTATACGAAGATGTGTTAAAAAATTGCCATGGAAGCACGCAATTATGTATAGCCTGTAATATTAATGGCGAGGATGAATTTATTAAAACGCTAACTATTGCTTTGTGGAAATCCGAAAGAATAGATTTACATAAGAAGCCAACCGTATTTTTATTGTATAAACAAAGTTAGTTTAATAAAAATTTGCCATATTTATATTTAGTTATTAACCTCTTAATAAAATAAATATGAAAAGAATTTTCTGCTTTTTGTTCTGCCTTCTGTTCTCTATAAATATTTTTGCGCAGCGTACGGTTATTTATTGTGGTAAATTAGTTGTTCCACAAACCTTAGAGGTGCGCGATGAAATGAGCATTCTCATCGAAGGCAATAAAATTATTGACATTCAAAAGGGATATTTTATAGCTTCTGCAGGAGATCGAGTTATTGATCTTAAAAGTAAAACAGTAATGCCTGGGTTAATTGATTGTCATGTACATATTACTTCAGAAACTAAGAAAGGAAACAATGTAGAAGGTTTTACCTTAAACCCTGCCGATATTGCTTTCGAATCATTAAAATATGCCAATATCACATTAATGAGTGGCTTTACCACCATAAGAGATTTGGGTGGGAATGGGGTAAATATTTCTATGCGTAATGCCATCAATAGGGGGTCTGTTATAGGCCCGCGTATCTATACTGCTGGTAAATCTATTGCTACTACTGGTGGTCATGCCGACCCAACAAATAGTCTCAGAAAAGATCTTATGGGTAATCCGGGCCCAGTTGAGGGGGTAATTAATGGTGCAGACGAAGCCTATCAAGCCGTTCGTCAGCGTTACAAAGAAGGCAGTGATTTAATTAAAATTACAGCTACTGGAGGGGTTTTAAGTCAGGCAAAAGATGGCGCAAATGCACAATTTACGATCGAAGAAGTAAGGGCAATTGTTGCTGCAGCAAAGGATTATGGATTCAAGGTAGCGGCTCACGCGCATGGTGCAGAAGGAATTAAGCGTGCTATACGCGGCGGGGTAAATTCTATTGAACACGGTACTTTTATGGATGATGAAGCATTACAATTGATGAAACAATTCGGCACCTATTTAGTGCCTACTATTATCGCAGGAAAGTCTACTGCTGATAGCGCAAAAATACAAGGTTATTATACTTCTATCGTAACGCCTAAAGCGTTGGCTACCGGACCACTTATTCAGGCGGCTTTCGGCAGAGCGTATAAAGCTGGAGTAAAAATAGCATTTGGTACGGATGCAGGTGTTTTTGCACATGGCAAAAACTGGAGGGAGTTTGTTTATATGACCGAAGCTGGCATGCCAATTCTCGAATGTATAAGGGCCGCCACTGTAAATGCGGCAGATCTGTTGGGTGTTTCGTCTACATTAGGTACAATAGAGAAGGGGAAATTCGCAGATATTATTGCTGTAGATGGCGATCCGACTAAGGATATAAATGCAATGGGGAAAGTTAAATTTGTGATGAAAGATGGGGTGGTGTATAAGAATGATTAGCTTATTTGTATAAACCTTTGCTTTCAATGAACGTTAACACTTGGTCGGGTACAAAAAATTGAATACTCTTTTTTTCCTTTAAGGCTTTCCTGATAAATGTAGAAGAGATTTCCATTACTGGAGTATCTGTAAACGTTATCGATGAATGCTTTTCCCATTGGGAAGTGTCGAATCCGTGACGAGGGTATACAAAAATCTGGTAATTGGACAATAATACCTGGTAGTTTTTCCACTTTTTTAGTGAGGCCAAATTATCAGCTCCCATAATAAGTACAAATTTTTTGTCGGGATATTTTTCATGAAGATAGGTTAATGTATCTATTGTATAAGATGGTTGCGGAAGCTTAAATTCAATATCGCTAACCTTAATTTGAGGTGCACTTTCTATAGCTAATCTTGCCATTTCCAAACGGTCGTACATGTTAGCTAATCCGCTTTTTAATTTTAAAGGGTTTTGAGGAGAAACTACGAGCCAAACTTCCTTTAAATCGGTAAAGGAAGCCATGTAATTAGCAATAATTAGGTGTCCAATATGAATGGGGTTAAAAGAGCCAAAGAATAGACCAGTTTTCATGAAAGAAATTCCCCGACTAACATTTCCGCTTCGGCACAGGCTGTTTCTAAATCGTAATTCTTCAAAATTACATCAAATTTATCGGCATATTGAAGCTCTTTTTCTGCCTTTACGAAACGTTCTTGCAGTTTCTCAAGGCTATCTGTTCCACGACTAGTTAAACGCTCTTTTAACACAGCTAAAGATGGAGGTTGTACAAAAATGGCTAATGCTTCTTCTTCATATTTACGCTTTAAGCGTAATCCGCCTTCTACATCAATATCGAAAATTACATGTTTTCCGTTGTTCCAAATTCTTTCAATTTCTGAGCGTAAGGTACCATAAAATGTACCCTTGTATACTTCTTCGAATTCTACAAACTCTTGGTGAGCAACTTTATGTAAAAAATCTTCTTTGCTAATAAAGTAGTAATCGTCTTCATGCTTTTCATTGCCTCTCGATTCGCGAGTTGTAGCCGAAATAGAAAAACTAAGCTGTGGAAACTTCTTTAAAAGATGTTTAACGATGGTTGTTTTGCCTGCTCCAGAAGGGGCAGAAAATATAATGAGTTTGCCTTGCATCTTTACAACACGTTTAATAATTGTTCTTTAATTTTTTCTAGCTCTTCTTTCATGCCTACTACCAATTGCTGTATTTTTGCATCATTGGCTTTAGCGCCCATAGTATTAATCTCTCTTCCAATCTCTTGACAGATAAAGCCTAATTTTTTACCGTTGGCATCTTTACTTTTTAAGGTTTGCATAAAATAGTCGCAATGGCTTTTTAAGCGTGTCTTTTCTTCAGTGATGTCTAATTTATCGATGTAATAAATCAACTCTTGCTCTAAACGATTTTGATCTAAATTTACTTTTCCTACAGCATCTTCTAAAAATTGAGTAAGTCTGGCTTTAACTTGGGGCACCCTTAGTGGTGCGAGCTGGTCAATCTCTGCGAAAAAGTTAAGTATATTTTGAATGCGAAGCTCAAGATCTTTTCTTAAAACGCTTCCCTCGTCTTCTCTGAATTGATTAAAGTTTGCCAGTGCCTTCGAGAAGGTTTGATGAAGTATGTCCCAATCGTTTTCGCCTACTTCTTCTTCAGTATAAGTAATAACTTCAGGAAAGCTTAAAACAGTTTGTAAAAGGTTAGCTGAATTTGGAGCGCCTAATGAGGCATTAATTTCTTCTAATTGTTTGTAGTAACGGGTAAGGAGGGTGGTGTTTATTGTTGCTCCTTTTTGGTTTTCGTCGCTACGCTCGATATTTATAGCAACATTTACTTTTCCGCGTTCAATTTCTTTACTACAGGTATTACGTAAAAGAACTTCCTTATCAGAATAAGCTCTGGGTAGCTTAAGATTCAGCTCTAAAAATTTGGAGTTTAAAGACTTTATTTCTACTGCAAATTTAACGTTTTCGTAATCTGTAGCCGCCAAGCCAAAGCCTGTCATTGATTTTATCATGTGCAAAGATAGGAAAATAGTAGTTAGTATAAAGTAATTCTCAACGCATCTTCCATCATGGCATATACCTTTTTTTTCAATAGTTCTACGTCATTAATGTTGTATTCGTTTACGGCAACTACTGGAAGAAAAACCGTAATGAGTAAGCCTGGATGTGCGGTTAAGGGGCTTACTCTTGATAACAATTTTCGATTATTCAAGATAACGAAGGGTTGAATAGGAGTTTGTGTTTCGATTGCAATCCGAAATGCACCATCATAAAAGTCGCTTAAAAGTGCTGCGGTTTTGTTCATGGTACCTTCGGGGAAGAGCAGTATAGATTGACCATTATTGATCTCTTTTTTTAGGGAAAGAACCGATTGTTCCCTGCTATCCTTGCTGCTGCGATCTATCATCACCACAATGCGCTTATAAATCCACCCAAATACAGGTACTTTAGCCATTTCAATTTTGCCTAATGCACTAAAGGATTGTGGTACGCTAATGCAAACAGCAATGGCATCCAAGTACGAACCATGATTTCCCACATAAATATGAGGCGTTTTCAAATTAACTTTTGCTACATTTTTTGTTCGAACCCAATAAAAAGTAAGCAGGCTAAATGCCCACGCCCAGCAGCGTAAAAAAAACAGTCCGGCTCTTTTCCCGGTTAGGGAATTAAATAAAGTGGTAACAATTAATACAAAAGGCAATGCAATGAACATCAGCCCGATAAAAATCAATCCGGCATATATTAAATAGAGAGCGGATAGAATTTTAGGCATTAATTAACGTTTTTTAACTAGTTGAATGAGTTAACATTCCTTAAGTTTACAAAATAAATATATCATACCCTAATGATGCGAGTTAGTTTATTTTTCGTTATACTTTACTCTTTAATCCTTGCTCCTTGTTCTTTGCTCTTCGCTCAGGATATAAAATTAAGCGGCGTAGTGTTGGATAAGGAGTCGAAACAACGGATAGCCTTAGCCGAGGTCAGTAATAAACAGAACAAATACAGCGTTGGAAGTAACGATATTGGCATATTTATCATTAAAGCTAGTATTGGAGATACTTTACTCATCACGAAAAGAGGCTTTAATGATCAGTTTTTGGTCATCAAATCAACGAGCGATTTGATTATTTATTTAAACCGAGGAATTAGTTTGAACACTGTGGAAATAAAAGGTGAGCGTAAACAGCAAACTTTAGATGCCATTAAACGAGACTTTAAGAATAAGGGCTCTTTTTATGCGGGTAAGCCTCCCTTTTTAGCATTTTTGTTTAGCCCCTTAACGGCTATTTACGAATTGGTGGGTAGAACGCCGAAAAATGCGAGGCGGTTTAGTCGGTATTACGCTACTGAAATGCAGCAAACGCACATTGATGCGTTTTTCAATAAATCGATTATTGGTAGTAATACGGGTTTAACAGGTAAGGAGTTGGATAATTTTATGATGAACTATCGCCCAGCGTATGAGCAATCAAAAAACTGGAATACCTACGACGGATTAAAGTGGATAAAAGAGTCGTATAAAAAATATTCGGATACGGTGAAGAGGTAGTTATTTATTAATCAACGCGTCGATTTCCGCGATTG
>JACMOW010000245.1 GCA_014377775.1 Pedobacter sp.
ATGGTTTCAAAAAGTGGGGTTTGGGGCATCCCTTCTTTATTATAATAGGTGCGTTCTACGGGTACATATCCTTCTTTTCTATACTCAACGGCTACATTTGTTTTGGTTGGAATTACAATTTCATCTGAGTTATCAGGTAGCTTTTTGCCATCCACAAAAATTTGCACATCGTTTGGGAACAGCTTTACTTTTACCGCCTTGTCTTCTAAAACAATAATATCGTCTATGGGAGCTATATCCCTGCCAGGTTGATTGTAATATGTTTTGCTCTTTTTATAATAGCCAGGCTTAGTTACTTCAACCGTTGTTGAACTGTTATCGGCTATATATACATATATTTTTCTGGTTCCAATTTCTACTCCATTTACAAAAATCTTGGCGTCGTATGGCTCAGCAGCTACTGTAACCATGCGTTCTTTTAATTGAACGATATCTTCCTTTTTAACCTCAGCACCTTTAAGTTTCTGGTAGGTTTTTGTGAGGGGTTTAAATCCAGGTTTTTTAAAAATTAACTCGGTAGGGAAATCTTTGTTAATTTTAATCTCCGCAGATCCTGTCCCTAATAATGTTTCCGTTCCTCCAACTTTTACTTCAGATATGGTTGCATCGTTAGGCAAAACACTAATTTTCATTTTTTGGGCGTAAGCAATGCTCGAAATTAGCATGGCAGCTACGAGTATAGAATAACGAATTTTCATGAGAGTTTAATTTAAATGCAATATCTTAAAAATATATATATTATTCAAAACTATCCATCAAAATACCGACTAATGGGTAGATAGTTAGGTGGTTTTTGTATATTTGACATTGGCATTAATGCTGGAAACAGATGACGTTAAGTATAAAACTTTTATTATTCTTTTGCTTTTTAGCTTTTGGTACGCAAGCTCAAGTTTTGCTTGTTAAGCAACCTGATACGATATTTAAAACACTTTTCACCACCTATTATGCCAAAAAATTTGAAGGTAGAAAAACCACAAGTGGCGAAAGATATAGGGCAGCTAAACTAACGGCCGCACATCGAAAACTACCCTTTGGAACAATTTTAAAGGTTAAGAATCTTCAAAATGGTAAAATTATTCAAGTAAGGGTTAACGATCGTGGACCTTTCAGTAAAAAATTTGAATTAGACTTATCGCAAAGTGCAGCTAAAGTATTGGGTATCTATAGACTAGGCTATGCGAAAGTAGAGATTTCTTATGTGTTAAAATAACACTCAATCTATTAGTGTTACACCTTGATTTTTAAAATTATTAACACTCGTTTTGATTCTGTAAGTGCTTAAAAAGAAATAATTAGCTTTTTTATGTATCGTTTCTGACACTATTTTGATGAAAACTACCCTCCATTTCGTCAACATGTTAACAACTTTGTAAGGCAAAAAATCCCCCAACTTCTATATTTGTTAAACAAAGTTCTTTAAAAAAATCCACACCTAATATTATTTAAGTACTTAACATTTAGTTCATTAAAAACGGTTGAAATTTAAACCTTTTTAAGTAATGCCATGCTAAATAGTTTTTGTTGACGGATTGATTTTGATGAATTTCTAAACGATAAAAAATAAGTTATGCTGCAGGAAGAAGAATTATTGCTAAAGGAGAATAAGGATCGTTTCGTTCTTTTGCCCATTAAATATCCCGCAATTTGGGAAATGTACAAGAAAACGGAAGCAAGTTTCTGGACTGCAGAGGAAATTGATTTATCCGACGACCAAAAACATTGGGATAATTTAAATGATGGCGAAAGACATTTTATCTCGCATATTCTTGCTTTTTTCTCAGCTAGTGATGGTATTGTGAATGAAAACCTAGCAGTGAACTTCATGAGTGAAGTTCAATTGCCTGAAGCACGTTGTTTCTATGGTTTCCAAATTATGATGGAGAACATTCACGCCGAAACCTATGCGTTGTTAATCGATACCTATATTAAAGATCCTGCCGAGAAAGATCGTTTGTTTCACGCCATCGATACCGTTCCAGCTGTAAAAAAGAAAGCAGAATGGGCATTGAGGTGGATTGAAAATGGAACTTTTGCCGAACGTTTGGTTGCTTTTGCTGCGGTAGAAGGAATTTTCTTTAGCGGTAGCTTCTGCTCTATTTTTTGGTTAAAAAAACGTGGTTTAATGCCAGGTTTAACCTTTAGCAACGAGTTAATTTCAAGAGATGAAGGCTCACATTGTGAGTTTGCTTGTTTATTATATAGCATGTTAAGCAATAAGTTAAGTGAGGAACAGGTGCATGGGATTATTCGCGACGCGGTAGAGATAGAAAAGGAATTTATTACCGAAGCTTTACCAGTAGCCTTAATTGGTATGAATGCCAAATTAATGAGTCAATACATCGAATTTGTAGCCGATAGATGGTTACATGAGTTAGGCTACACAAAAATATATAATGCAAGTAATCCATTCGATTTTATGGAAATGATTTCATTACAAGGTAAAACTAACTTCTTTGAAAAAAGGGTGGGAGATTACCAAAAAAGTGGTGTGCTAACTTCTACAGAAGATAAAGCCGCAGCCTTTTCATTAGACGATGATTTTTAATAAGGTAGATACTGAATAAATATTAACATAAGATTTAACATGCTAGATTTTTCTGAAATCTCACATCTCAAATCTCAAATCTGATAAAATATGTTTGTAATAAAAAGAGATGGCCGCCAAGAAGTGGTAAAGTTTGATAAGATAACTGCTCGTATCGAGAAGTTATGTTATGGTTTTAATGCCGAATTGGTAGACCCAATCGATGTTGCTAAGAAAGTAATCGAAGGTTTATATGATGGTGTTACAACTTCCGAACTGGATAATCTTGCTGCAGAAACAGCTGCATCTCTAACTACAAAACATCCTGATTATGCATTATTAGCGTCTCGTATTGCAGTTTCTAATTTGCACAAGAATACGGTAAAATCGTTTTCAAAAACAATGGAAATGCTTTATACCTACATTGATCCCAAAACAGATAAGCCCTCATCATTAATCGCTGAAGATGTTTGGCAAGTAATTGTAGCAAATGCAGATATTTTAGATAGTACCATCATTTATGATAGAGATTTTGGTTTCGACTATTTCGGATTTAAAACCTTAGAAAAATCGTATTTATTAAAAGTAAACGGTCAGATTGTAGAGCGCCCTCAGCACTTATTTATGCGCGTTTCTGTTGGTATCCACAAAGAAGATATTGAAAGCGCCATCAAAACCTACAACTTAATGAGCGAGCGTTGGTTTACCCATGCTACGCCAACGTTATTCAACGCCGCTACACCTAAACCTCAAATGTCGTCGTGCTTTTTACTAACCATGCAAGACGATAGCATTGAAGGTATCTATGATACCCTAAAACAAACTGCTAAAATTTCGCAAAGTGCAGGTGGTATTGGACTAAGCATCCATAATATTCGTGCAACAGGAGCTTACATTGGTGGTACAAATGGTACAAGTAATGGTATTGTTCCGATGCTAAAAGTGTTTAACGATACCGCTCGTTACGTAGATCAAGGCGGAGGTAAGCGTAAAGGTGCTTTTGCCATCTATATTGAGCCTTGGCATGCAGATATTTTTGCATTCTTAGACTTGCGTAAAAACCACGGTAAAGAAGAAATGCGCGCACGTGATTTATTCTATGCACTTTGGATTTGTGATTTGTTTATGCAACGTGTTGAAGACAATGGTGATTGGAGTTTATTCTCCCCAGATGAAGCACCAGGCCTGTCTGACTGCCATAGCGAAGAATTTAATGCGCTATATACACGTTATGAGCAAGAAGGAAGAGCACGTAAAACCATTAAAGCACAAGAATTGTGGTTTGCCATTTTAGATGCTCAAATTGAAACGGGTACTCCGTATTTGTTATATAAGGATGCAGCAAACAGTAAATCGAATCAACAAAATTTAGGAACTATAAAAAGCTCTAACCTTTGTACTGAAATTATCGAGTATACTTCTAAAGACGAGGTTGCGGTATGTAATTTAGCTTCCTTGGCTTTACCTCGATTTGTAATTAACGGTGAATTTGACCATCAAAAATTATATGAGGTAACTTACCAGGCTACTTTAAATCTGAATAAAATTATAGATCATAACTATTATCCAGTAATTGAGGCTCAAAATTCAAACTTCCGTCACCGTCCCGTTGGTTTAGGTGTACAGGGCTTAGCAGATGCATTTATCTTAATGCGTTTACCTTTCGAAAGTGATGCAGCAAAGGCATTAAATACTGATATTTTCGAAACCATTTATTTCGCAGGAATGACAGCATCGGCTGATTTAGCCGTGAAAAATGGTGCTTATGAAACCTTTAAAGGCTCTCCATTGTCTAACGGTAAATTCCAATTCGACCTTTGGAATGTGAAGCCAAAAAGCAATCGTTGGGATTGGGAAAGCTTGCGTAAGCGAGTTGTGAAATCGGGCGTATATAACTCATTATTGGTAGCTCCAATGCCAACTGCATCTACTTCACAAATTTTAGGTAATAACGAATGCTTTGAGCCATACACTTCAAATATTTACACCAGAAGAGTATTAAGTGGGGAATTTGTAGTCGTAAACAAACATTTATTGAAAGATTTAGTTGCTTTGGGTCTGTGGACTCCTGCCATGAAAGATAGAATAATTCTAGCCAATGGTTCTATTCAAGATATTGCAGAGATACCAGATTACATTAAGGAATTGTATAAAACGGTTTGGGAGATTAAAATGCGTAATATCATCGATATGGCAGCCGATAGAGGGGCATATATTTGTCAATCGCAATCGTTAAACTTATTTATCAATGCGCCAAACACTTCAAAATTAACCTCAATGCATTTTTATGCTTGGAAAAAGGGTTTAAAAACAGGTATGTATTACCTACGAACGCAAGCCGCATCACAAGCGGTTAAGTTTACAGTAGAAAACCAAGGTGGTAAAGCCATTGAAGCCGTAATACCCAATGTAATTGCACAAGATCAAGTTGCAGAAGAAATTACAGACGGACCAGTTTGCTCCATGGAAGAAGGTTGCATTAGTTGCTCTGGATAATTTTTAGTTTTACCCTAAGTACGAAGGAGTAAGGTGGCAACATCCTACTCCTTTTTTTTTAGGATGAGTAGGATATTCGACTTTCAGCCTAAAAATCTTTATTTTTGAACAAATGATTACAAAGCACGAAATTATTCCTTGCGAACGCTGTAGTACGGCAATTGAGTGTAAGGCAAATTCGTATACCAAATGTCAATGCAGTGCGGTTCAATTAAGTATAAATGAAGTGCAGTACATCAGCGAGTTGTACGATGGGTGTTTGTGTGCAAAATGCCTTTTCGAATTGCAGCAAGAATATCGGGAAGACTTGGGGAATTAGCAGAATGGAGCTTGCTCGTTACCCATGGTTACGCAGGTAAGATGCTCCTCGTTATACGCTAATATAGTAACGGCATGGCCTCCCCCTGAATAAGGCTCACGATCGCCCATCAGATTTCTAGGATCAATTTTGGCTTTTGCTTTCCATTTTTTTTGATCAGCATTTTTTGAAATCTTTATCCACTTGTTTTCCCACTCTTACCTAATTTTTTCTTTTTACGAGGTAATCTTTTTTTCGATACCGGAGTTTGACTCTGACTTTCTTGAGCTTCAGTTTTGGTGGTATTTTCTTTTTTCATTACGAATTTATTTAGTTAAGCTAAAAGTAGGGATTAAATATGACATAGTTAGAAAATCCTTGATCGACTTGATGGCGATAGACGAATTGGAAGAAGTTTCTTTTGCGCGCAAACGCAGCATGCAATCGTTGTTGCCATTCATTTATTTAATGAGGATCAGATGGTTACCGGGGTTCCAACTGGATACATCAATTGTACATTAAGCGGGGTTGAGCCTCAATATCAAAATGTTCGGCAGGTGATTGATCAAATGAAAAAAATATACAATCGATATCACTGAAAATATTTCGATACTTGGGAATGTTAGCGTTGTGGCGTTTTTAACTGGTGCTAATGGAGCGATATTGAGTGCGCAACAGCCAAATTGGGTGAAAATGAGGAGTTCGAAAAATTATAAGGTAAGATTATCTTTTTCCTTAACTTTACAGCCTAATGTTGAACGATTTTAAATATGCGTAAAGTGAAAGTTGGCCTGGTACAAATGAGTTGTACAAAGGATAAACAAGAAAATTTAGATAAAGCAATTGCTAAAGTGAAGGAGGCAGCTGCCAAAGGGGCTCAAATTATTTGCTTACAAGAACTTTTTACTTCCTTATATTTCTGCGATGTTGAAGATTACGATAATTTTGATTTAGCAGAGAAAATCCCTGGTCCTTCTACAGACGCTTTGCAGGTGGTAGCTAAAGAATTGGGGGTAGTTATTATTGCCTCATTATTTGAAAAACGAGCCGAAGGCTTATATCACAATACCACAGCTGTTTTGGATGCTGATGGTACTTATTTAGGCAAGTATCGTAAAATGCACATCCCCGATGACCCTGCATTTTATGAAAAATTTTATTTTACACCGGGAGATTTGGGTTACAAAGTTTTCGAAACCAAATTTGCAAAAATTGGTATTTTAATATGCTGGGATCAATGGTATCCCGAAGCTTCGCGTATTACGGCATTAATGGGTGCTGATATTCTATTTTATCCAACTGCTATTGGATGGGCAACCGATCAGGACGAAGAGACCAACCAGGATCAATATAATGCTTGGCAAACTATACAGCGGTCGCATGCAGTGGCCAATGGTGTGCCTGTAGTGAGTGTAAATAGGGTTGGTTTAGAGCAAGATGGGGCAATGAAGTTTTGGGGTGGAAGTTTTGCGACGAATGCACAAGGTAAGTTACTTTATTTAGCATCCCATGATGATGAAGAAACGGAAGTGGTAGCGTTAGATTTAGATCAAAGTGATTTTATGCGTAAACACTGGCCTTTTTTACGAGATCGAAGAATTGATTCATATCAACCCATTACGAAAAGATATTTGGATGGAGATTAGTAATACCCCAAAAGGCCTCGGCTATTCTTTCCCGCCAGAGTGGGCAAAGCATGAAGCTACTTGGTTAAGTTGGCCACATAAAGAGGAATCATGGCCGGGTAAAATAGAAGCGATTTACGAGCCTTATTGCGAGTTTATTAAAATTATTGCTACAGGCGAAAAAGTTCGAATCAACGTGCGTGATGAGGCGATGAAAGCATCAGCTATTAACCATTTGCAAAAGGCAGGGGCAGATTTAAGTCAGATAGAATTTTACTTTAACGAAAGTAATGATGCATGGTGTCGCGATCATGGACCGGCTTTTGTAACCAAAGGAAAAGAAAAGGCGGTGGTAGATTGGGGTTATAATGCATGGGGTGGAAAGTATCCGCCATTTGATTTGGATGATGTAATTCCGACTAAAATTGCCAAGGATTTTAACCTGCCTTTGTTTACACCTGATATTGTAATGGAGGGTGGGTCTGTGGAGTTTAATGGCGCAGGAACCATTTTAACAAGTACTGCTTGTTTATTGAATGAGAACAGAAATCCACATTTAAATAGGCTTCAGATTGAAACCTATTTGAAAGAATTTTACGGTGCAGAGCAAATTTTATGGGTAGGTGATGGTATTGTTGGTGATGATACCGACGGGCATATTGATGACATTGCCCGTTTTGTGAATGAAAACACAGTGCTTACTGTGGTAGAGAGTAATCCGCTCGACGAAAATTATTTACTGTTACAAGAAAATCTGGTAGCTTTAAAAGCGATGCGATTGCTTGATGGCAGGGCTTTGAACATCATTAAATTACCGATGCCTTCGCCAGTAATACACGAAGACACACGCTTGCCTGCATCTTATGCAAATTTTTATATTGCTAATGCGGCAGTTATTGTGCCTACATTTAGAGATGTGAATGATAAAATCGCTTTAGAAATTATTCAAAATGCTTTTCCAGATCGAAAAGTAGTGGGGATAGATTCGACAGATATTATTTGGGGATTGGGAAGTTTTCATTGTTTAAGTCAGCAAGAACCTTTAGTTTAGTTTTATATGACGATTAACCAATAATTATTAGCTTTACAAGCTTAGAACAATTAAAAATGAAGTTATTAGAAGGAAAAACGGCACTTATAACCGGTGCATCAAAAGGAATAGGTCGCAAAATTGCCGAAAAATTTGCAGCGCAAGGTGCTAATGTTGCTTTTACTTACTTATCGTCGGTAGAAAAAGGTGAAGCATTAGAGAAAGAATTACAAAGTTTTGGCACTAAAGTTAAAGGCTATCGCTCTGATGCCTCTAAATTTGATCAGGCAGAAAAGTTGATCAACGATATTGTAACCGAATTTGGTGCAATTGATATCGTGGTAAATAATGCTGGAATTACAAAGGATGGTTTGTTGATGCGCATGAGCGAAGAGAACTGGGACGATGTAATTAACGTGAATTTGAAATCGGTTTTCAATATTACTAAGGCAGCTTCCAAACCAATGATGAAAGCGCGTAAAGGTGTTTTTATTAACATGGGCTCAGTAGTTGGTGTAACAGGAAACGCTGGTCAGGCCAACTATGCCGCTTCAAAGGCAGGTATTGTAGGTTTCACCAAATCCATTGCAAAAGAGCTAGGTTCAAGAAATATTCGTGCAAACGTAGTTGCTCCAGGCTTTATCCGTACCGAAATGACAGAGGTGTTAGATCCAAAAGTTGTAGAAGGTTGGGAAGCTGGAATTCCATTAAAACGTGCTGGCGAAACTGAAGATATTGCCAATGTTTGTGTGTTTTTAGCCTCAGATATGAGCGCTTACGTAACTGGACAAACCTTGTCGGTTTGTGGTGGAATGCTGTAAGAGAAAGCCAAAAGACTAAAGATTAAAGCTGAAAAATTTAAGAGAACTCTCCAAATTGGGAGCTTTTATTTAATTTATTATATATATCTTCCTTCTTCTAGATACAAACGCAATTTTGATAAGTCAAACGTTAAATAATCGTCTTGGAGGATTACATCGTAATTATGATCTAAATGACTTGAAAAAATTAAATCTGGAGCAGATGAAAATTGGTAATACCATGGCTTTTTGATTTTTAAAGCAAAAAGTTCTGTTTCTAATTTCTCATTCACTTTGTAGATGTTAATAAAAACATGCTTTTTAAAATCTAAATTATAGCTACTTCTTAATTTGAAACTAGCTTTTTGTATCCATATATTTTTATCGAATGTTACAATTCTTCCAATTTCATGATTATGATCAGGCAAAGCCGCAAGCCGGTCATCTTGATCAATCCTATCGGCCTTTATTCTTTCATTTTAGTAGAAAATGCTGGAGCTTTAATTACAGCTTCATTTAAGAGATTATTACTGGCTCCAAGTATGAAGGAAAGATCCTGATGTTGTTGTAGCGTAATAATCGTATCTGGA
The DNA here is from genome assembly GCA_014377775.1 of Pedobacter sp. GTDB lineage: Bacteria > Bacteroidota > Bacteroidia > Sphingobacteriales > Sphingobacteriaceae > Pedobacter. The sequence goes on from JACMOW010000245.1 coordinate 9,367, forward strand.
AACCCCATTGCGTGTATTTGATAAGCCATGCCTTTAATATATTCCACAAGAAAAATAAACTTAATAATAGTTTAAGGTCCACTTACCCCATCCTCATAAAGACCACAAAGTCAACAATGCTTAATTTAATTTTTTTGTCATAAAATTTACATTTCGGCTTAACTAAAGATAAGGCTTTTGGAAGAATAAAGGACACTTTTTTATTAAGTAAAAGCAAAATTTAGCATCTTTACATTCGGCACATGATAATTTTTTTTACATTTTCCTTTTTCGCTTGTTTAACGCTAGGTATTTTATATGCATGGCTATTGTATGGAAAACTTATAAATTTACCGATACAACTAAGGATTGCCCTAAGTTCACTTCGCGTGGTTGCAGTAACGTTAATCGCCTATCTGTTATTTGCACCTCTCTTTAAGAAAATTTCTTATACTAAAGAGAAACCAATTATCATTATAGCGCATGACAATTCGCTTTCAGTTGGCCAAATAAAGCCTTCGGGCTTTGACGAAAAGGCATACCAGAAGGATATGAACGATCTGGTTACTAAACTTTCTTCTAAATATGATGTGAAAACTTATAGTTTTAGCGATAGTGTTAAAGCTGGGCTTGATTTTTCGGGGAATGGAAAGCTAAGTAACGGTGCCGTACTGATAGATCAACTTAACAACGAAGTATTGAACCGAAATTTGGGCGCAGTAATTATCG
>JACMOW010000036.1 GCA_014377775.1 Pedobacter sp.
TCATGTATTTTAACCATAGCAACGGACTTAACATCTCCACTTTTTTTGAAACTATGATTGATTATTTGAAAAATTTGGTTTAGGTCTAAACTAATATCGATCTAAAATCCTACACACCCTAAAAATCTTAATAAATAAAAACAGCAGCCAATTAAAGCTGCTGTTTCAATTAAACAATATAAATTTTAACTAAAGTCCATTGTAATCACGGGTATGATCTCTATACACCGTTAAATATTGAACATCATTTGTAAAGAGTACTCCTTTTTTAACTATAAACTCGATCCAAACACTCGGTCCGTCTATACGCACATAATCACCATCAGCCATTAAAAATGAGTTTGGATTACCAGAGCTAGCTGTTGCATTACCACTATAGGAAATGTAAGTATCAGCCATTTCAGCAGTGTAAATATTTAGTAATTTCGTTTTTAACTCGTATGTTAAATCGTTTAGCCAAGGGTGTAGCGCTAAAAGGAAGTTATTTTGAGATCCAGCACTTAGATTACTTAATTTTACGCCTGCTTTAATTGTTGGAAACTGACCATCTTTGCCAGCACCCAACATTAAATCGGTAGTTGATGTACTTAATTTTGCAGTAGCTAAATCAGCAGTTGATAATGAACCCAATAAGGCAGTCATAACCATTTGTTCTTGTGCTAAGGGCGCATAATTTGTTCCACCAAAATTCCAAGTTTTGGGTTCAGTTCCCTGCAGAGAAGGCGATCCACTAACGGATACACCATCTTTATAGGTAATGTTTTGAGCATAATTGTGTCCTCCAAATTGTAACATCCATGTACCTTCTAATGCCGGATCGCCTAGTATTGCGATTGTATATTTACCTGTTCCGTATGCACTTCCTCCAATTGAACCCAAATAAGCATCGCCTAAATTAATTTGATTAAATTCGTCCCAGCCCTCATTTACGGTAATACCTGCAGCGCTAGAAATAATTGATTTAACTGCTGCAACTTGAGAAGGTGTTAAGGTACTAAACTCAACACCGTTTCTAATGGATACGCCACCGATTAAACCCGACCATTTTGCAGCGCTTGTTTTAGTTAATGGAATTTGTAATGCAGCTGCCTGATCAGTAGTTAAGCTTGCTTTAAAAGTTTGAACAAGGCAAGTAACTTTTGCTACATTGCCTGAAGTTGAACATGGATCTACTGCTGCTGTTGCTGCCGTATTCTTTAAAAGACCATTATTGAGTTCGGTTGAGTTTGATGTTTCTTCCATACTATCCTTTTTACAAGCAGAGAAGCAAAAGAAAAGTAGAATTAAAATTGACAAATTTTTCATGGTAAATTTTATTAGGTAAACATTAATTAGCAGTATTGCTATATTTACTACTACAATCGATATAACTAATTGGTTTTCATAAAGAAGAAGATTTTAAATAATAGTCTATGTATAGTATATTAACTCCCAGACAATGACATGCGTTTCACTGTGAGTGGCTAACTTGTTTCATCGATTCATTACCTGTGTTTATCGATACAATTTTAATCGTTAACCAATGATCTCATACATTTGAACACAATTAGAATTTAACCAAATAGCAGTATTAATATGCAACTTTTTAAGACGCCAACTTTTTTTATCCATATTGCAGGTTGGCTATTGTTTCTTACGTTTCCATTGCTCTTTATTAACAATGAACAGTCGGGTTTTAGTAGTTTACTCTTGCTTTCATCACCCTATTATTGGTTATTTTGTTTAACCTATATCTTATTATTTTACATTAATTCGCTATTCTTAATCCCACAACTCATTTTTAAGCGCAAATTCATCACCTATGGGATATTGGTAGTTTTATTATTTGGCTTTGTGTATTATGTTCAGCCCTATCACAATTTACTTAGTCATAATACCACCATAATTACTAGTCTAAAAGGAACAGCAAAAGGCTTAAATAAGTCGTTATTGGTGACGCCAGATGCCATTGGACCAAATGTGTCGATGCCCTTTGGTCCGCTACCTAATAAAGATTTAAGGATGCAAGACCCTAGCCAGAAAAAAGTAAGACGTTTATTAGATCTACATCAGGCTGATAACATAGACATGGTAAGCTTATTTATCTTTATGATGATTATAGGAATTAGCATAGGCACCAGCACCGTACGTAGATGGCAAAGTGCCGAATCGGAGAAAGCAAGTGCTGAACTTTCTTTTTTAAAAGCTCAAATTAACCCACATTTTCTTTTTAATACCCTAAATAATATTTATACCCTATCAATTATTAATAGCGAGCATACTTCAGAAAGTATCATGAAGTTATCGAACATTATGCGATATGTAACCGACGATGTAACTAATAATTTTGTAAAACTAAACGATGAAATTGAATGCATTAGAGATTATATTTCTTTACAACAATTGCGTTTGGCAAAAGATTCAGAAGTTACTTTTGAGGTGCGAGGCAATGCGAATGGGCAACAAGTGGCGCCATTAATTTTTATGACGTTTATCGAAAATGCCTTTAAATATGGCTTAACCAAAAAAGAAAAAACAGTGATTACCATTAGGCTAAATATCGAAAGTGATAAAATTATTTTTTTCTGCCAAAATAAAATTCATTCTCAGCAAAATAATTTAGAGCGAACGGGCATAGGGATTACCAATACCAAGCAGCGTTTACGCTCTCTTTATCCTAAGCTGCATGTCCTAAAAATTATAAATGAAAACGAAATATTCACTGTAGAACTTATCGTAAATTGTTAAAATATGGTATTAAAATGCGTGGCAATAGACGATGAGCCTTTGGCTTTAGCACTCATCAAAAATTATCTTGAGCGTTTCCCTTTGCTAGAAATGGTAAAAGTATTTGAAGATGCTATTTCTGGAGCAGAATATTTAAACCAGCATGGGGTAGATTTATTGTTTTTAGATGTGAATATGCCTGATATTAATGGTGTTGCATTGGCTAGAAGTTTAATCAATAGACCGATGATTATTTTTACAACTGCTTATCGGAATTATGCTTTCGAAAGTTATGAGTTACAAGCCATCGATTATTTGTTAAAACCAATCGATTTAAAACGATTTACCATAGCCGTAGAAAAAGCGATCGACTTTCATCAACATAAAACGCAACTGCAAGATAAAACCGAAGATCAGTCAATTTACATCTATTCGGAATATAAAATGATTAAGATTTGGCTAAAAAACATCGAATACATCGAAAGCATGGGTGATTATCTAAAAATTTATCAAACCGATACCGATAAGCCGTTACTTACATTAACAACCCTAAAAAAATTACTCGAAAAACTTCCATCAGCACAATTTGCAAGAATACACAGAGGTTTTATTGTGGCTATCGCAAAAATTAAATCCATACACAACAGGAAAGTACAACTAGCTAAAACAGAGTTGCCCATTGGTGATGCGTATAAAGATTTCATAGATCAACAAAAAGAAAAACTATAATATGTTAACAATGATTAAACTAAAGAACAACATTGCTACAAGTGAAAATGGATTTATTTTTAACCCCTCAACAGGCGACTCATTTACCAGCAATCCCATTGCTGCAGAAATTATTAGTCACCTTAAATCTGGAATAAGCACTACTGAGATAAAAACCATATTATTAAAAAAATACGACGTCGAAGTGAAACAACTTGAAAGAGATTGGGAAGATTATATGTTGCAGTTAAAAGAAGCAAATCTATTAACTTTTTAACAATGAGTAAAAACACAGATCACTTATGTATAGCCGTTACAGGATTAAATGCGAACGATAATCCTGGGCCGGGCATTGCTGTTATTCGTGCATTGCGTGATGAATTAGGCGACAAAATCAGAATCATTGGTTTGGCTTACGAAAATCTTGAACCTGGTATATTTATCGGTAATCAAGTAGATAAAACTTATAAAATACCCTACCCTGTAGCCGGAACAGAAGCATTAATGAACCGAATGATCTATATTCAAGAACGGGAAAATATAGATGTACTTATCCCAAATTTTGATGCAGAACTTAACAATTTTATCAAATTAGCCGAAAGTCTGTTGGCCATCGGCATTCATACCTTTTTACCTTCGCTGCAGCAATTGGCAAATCGTGATAAAATTAATCTTAAGAAATTTGGAGACCAGCATCAATTTAAAGTACCTGATGATTTTGTTATCCATAAAGAAGCAGAAATAATTAAGGCTGCCGATGAATTTGGTTATCCATTAGTGGTTAAAGGTAAATTTTATGAGGCTTACGTTGCTCAAAATAGCAATGAAGCGTACAAAAGTTTCCATAAATTATATGCAAAATGGGGATTACCCATCATTGTTCAAAAGTTTATAAAGGGTACAGAGATTAACATTGCTGGCCTTGGAGACGGAAAAGGGAATGTACTTAGCGCTGTTGCCATGCGAAAATTATACATCACCGATAAGGGTAAAGCATGGGCAGGTGTAACCGTTGAAGATGAAGATCTATTAACCTTAGCTAAAAATTTTGCGAAAGCCAGTTCATGGAAAGGTGGGTTTGAACTCGAAATTATGAAAGACGATAAAGGCGATTTATACATTATGGAAATTAATCCGAGGTTTCCGGCATGGATTTATCTTACAGCCGCCGCTGGACAAAATCAGCCAGCAGCACTGGTAAAGCTAGCGCTTGGTCAACAAGTAAGTGAATTTAAAGCCTATAAAAGCGGGAAAATGTTTATTCGATATGCCTGGGATAATATTGTGGATGTAGAGGAATTTCAAAAAATTGCCGCGTTTGGCGAACGGTGAATGGATTGCGGGTTATGAGTTATGAGTTGCATGGATATAACATTAAATATTTAATGAAAAAATGAAAATAAAATACGAAAGACCGGTTATTAAGAAAATGAATGCGGGTATAATGGATAAATTTGGTATGCCCTCTCAATATGATCCTGTTAAAGAAATTGATGGCGTTGAGGTTAAGCAATTAATCCATCAATATGGCTCGCCATTATTTGTGCTTTCTGAAAAGCAAATCAGACGCAATTATCAGTCGGCAGTACGTTCTTTTTCTACCCGTTACCCAAAGGTGCAATTTGCGTGGAGTTATAAAACCAACTATATCAATGCGGTTTGTAAAATTTTTCATCAAGAAGGAAGCTGGGCAGAAGTGGTTTCTGGATTTGAATATTTAAAAGCATTAAATAATGGTGTACCTGGCCACCAAATCATTTTTAATGGTCCAGATAAAAAAGCCGAAGATTTACGCTTAGCCATCACCAACCAATCACTTATTCATATCGATCACTTTAATGAATTAGATTTAATCATTGTCATTTGCGAGGAACTTAACCAAAAAGCAAAAATTGCGATTCGAGTAAATATGGACACTGGAATTTATCCAATTTGGGATCGCTTTGGATTTAACTACGAGAATGGACAAGCATGGACAGCCATTAACAAAGTGGTTAAAGCGTCTAATCTCGAATTAATAGGTTTACATTGCCATATCGGAACCTTTATGTTATCGTGCTCAGCATATGAAATTGCGACTCAGAAATTATGTAAACTGGCCATGCGTTGTAAAACGGAACTTCAAAATACCATACATTATCTCGATTTAGGAGGTGGTTTTCCGTCAAAAAACAACTTAAAGGGAGCATTAACAGGTACTGATAGCATCCCAACAATCGAAGAGTTTGCCGAAACCATTACCTCTACCCTATTGTCATTTGGTTTTGACACCAATGAAATGCCCTTATTAATTTTAGAAAGTGGTAGGGCTTTAATAGACGATGCGGGTTATCTTATTGGAAGTGTAATTGCAAATAAGCGTTTAAGCGATGGCAGAAGAGCTACCATTGTCGATTTTGGAATCAATCTGCTCTTTACTTCTAATTGGTACGACCATCAAATTAGTGCAGCACAAGAATACAGTCAATACACTGAAGAAACCGTTTTATTTGGTCCGCTTTGTATGAATATAGATGTAGTAAGATACAGTATTAACTTGCCTTTGCTCGAAACGGGCGACCAATTAGTTGTGCATAAAGTGGGCGCCTATAACATGACCCAATGGATGCAATTTATTAACATGCGACCAGCTGTAGTGCTAATAGACACGAAAAGCAGTCCACACTTGATTAGAAAGCCTGAGACATTAGACTATTTAGAACTAATGGAAGAATTACCAACTTATCTGAATACATAGACTGTGAAAAAACAATTCGTATATTACTCAGACACTGTTTTAAACAGCTATTCGATCCTGTTTTTCTCGCAAAACAAGGTCTTTGGTCTGATTTTACTGCTTGCTTCTTTTTTTAATATTACTGCCGGCATTACAGGCCTAGTTTGTACTTTGTTTACGGTACTCGTAATGTGTAAATTGGGTTTCAACAAGGAAATCACCCATTCAGGTCTGTATAGCTTTAATGCACTGCTGCTAGGTATTGGTTTTGGCACGTTTTTCTCATTCAATTATTCCTTTTTCTTATGGTTAATTGCTGCTTCTTTGCTGGTCATTATTGTTAGTGTAAACCTAACTGCATTTCTGGGTAAATATGGTTTACCCATACTTTCCATACCTTTTGTGTTTGTATTTTGGCTGGTTCTTATTGCTTCCAACGGCTATTCGGGAATGGGCTTGGTACAAAAAGACAGCTATGTTGTTTTCGAACTTTATATTGGTAATGCAAGGGTAATTAGTGAATACGTAAATCAATTACCTTTACCTAATTATCTTGCACTGTTTTTTAGATCGCTTAGTGCAGTGCTTTTTCAAAATAATATTTTAGCAGGAATACTTATTGCCATAGGTTTATGGATCCATTCTCGTATTGCATTTAGCTTGGTAACACTGGGGTTTTTTATTGCGTGTTTAATAAATCATTTAACAGGAACCTACCCAGATGGAATAAGCAATTATCACTTGGGTGCAAATTTTATGATGATCAGTTTAGGTATAGGCGGATTTTTTCTTATCCCTTCAATACGTTCTTACTTTTGGGCAGCAATCACAGTTTTGTTAAGCTTCTTATTGGTAAACGGAATGACACGCTTTTTAAGCATTTATAATCTTCCTATCCTTTCTATGCCTTTTTCGTTGTTAACAATAGGTTTACTTTATTTTTTCATGCTTCGTATACAACCCGGAAAATTAAGGCTAACTCCTATCCAAAATTATTCGCCAGAAACTAACCTATATCAATATACCGCAACAAAAGAGCGACTTAAAGATTTTCATTATTTACCATTAAATTTACCGTTTATGGGTATTTGGACGGTTTCGCAAGACTATAACGGACAAATAACGCATAAAGGTGATTGGGCGCAAGCTTTAGATTTTGTAATTACCGATCTTGATCAACAAACCTTTGAATATCCTGGAAATAAATTAGAACACTATTATTGCTTCAATAAACCTGTTTTAGCTTGTGCTGATGGTTTTGTACAAGAGATTATTCAACACATAGAAGATAACCGCATTGGGCAAGTTAACCTCGAACAAAACTGGGGTAACACTGTTATCCTTAAACATGCTGAAGGACTTTACTCAAAAGTTTCTCACCTAAAGCAACTTTCGGTAAAAGTTAAATTAGGCGATTTTGTAAAGCAGGGAGATTTAATTGCTTTATGTGGTAGCTCCGGTCGTTCGCCAGAGCCACATTTACATTTCCAATTACAAACAACTTCGTATATTGGCTCAAAAACCATAAGCTATCCTTTTGCATATTTTCAAGAACATAACGAACTTAAATCATTTACCATTCCAAAAACTGGTGATCAAGTACAACCCTTGGAAACAAACGCTTACCTTAAGCAAGCCTTTAACTTCCAACCAGGTTATCAGCTACAGCTTAACGCGGATGATGGGCGAATAGAAACCTGGGAGACCTTAACTAACGCCTATAATCAAACCTATTTATATTGCCGCGAAAATCATGCAGTTGCTTATTTTGTAAAAAACAATTATGTATTTTACTTCACTAGTTTTTATGGCAACAAGCGTTCCTTACTTTATTTATTCTATAAAGCAGCCTATCGTGTTCATTTCTCAGCCCATGCAGTAAAGGATGAATACACCATTGATTCGAGTTTATTTAAACCTCAATTATGGCTTCAAGATCTTATTGCCCCATTTTACCTTTTTGTAAAAAGTAGCTATTCTAATTCTTACACCCTGGTAGATCAAGGTATGGAAATTCAGACCGATAATGCTACAATTATGCTTACACAGCACGGATTACATTCCATTACAGTTAAACAATCGAAAACTAAAACAAATATTAAATGTACCATAAAATCTATTTAGCGTTTCTGATGATGCTGTCATGTTCTATGGATATAAAGGCACAAGCCGATTATCAGAAAACCGATAGTATTACCAGAGCGCAATACGAACGCAAAGATTGGAAGCTTTTACTAAATTATGGTAAAACAGCAATTCTAAATGGGGAGGATTTTCTTAGTCTTAGGCTAAGATTAGGGGATGCGGCTTTTTCGTTGAAAGAATATAGTTTGGCCTTAATACATTATGAAAAAGTGCTATCCAATGATCGCTATCATCAACAGGCTTTGTATTATGCTTCATTATGTAACACCTACTTAAACAGAACATTAGATGCTAGTTACTTAACAAAAAATTTAGATGATAAAAATAGTAATGGCCGGATACAAAAACCATTTCAGTTAATCACCATTGGGTTAGAGAATGCTTTTAAATCGACCAATACTACTGCTCGTGGCGCATCTACATACACCCGCCTTCATGCAAATTTACAGCCAATGAAAAATTTGAATATAGATCAATCTCTTTTCTTTTTTAAGCAATCTATCTTTACAGATAAGATTAAATTAAGCGGGTATCATGTGAAATTTAATTATATGCCAATTCAATCATTTACCTTAATTGTTGCCTATAATTATAATAATTCAAGCTATTTACTTTCCAGCTATCAAAATCAGTCAGGTTTATTAGGCCTAAAGTACAGTCATCCTTATTTTAACGCACAGGCTGATCTTAATGTTTCACGCTTAAACGACCAAAATATAAAACAACTAAATTTACAATTGTTTAATTATTTAACGGGTAACCTTAATTTGTATCTAATTAATAGGCTATCGTTATTGAATAGCAACTCGGTGTATGCCGGCACCATTGGCACAAAATTGGTTAAAAATATGTGGGCAGAGCTGAATGGAACTTTTGGTTTACAAGAAAACTATACGGAGGCCGATGGATTATATCAATTTAATGGGATAGACAATACCACAGCAAAATACGCTATAAATACCTATATCTTAATCAAAAAACACTTACTTTTAAATATCGGTTATGCCGTAGAAAAAAAGGAGAGTAATATTTTAAGCATCAATTATTCACAAAACGCTATCAATACAGGAATTAAATGGAATTTTTAAAGCAAACAACCGTATTTTGTATCCTTTGCTTGGGTGCACTACATTCAAAGGCTCAACTTAGTGGTAATTTACAAAAGGCTTTTCAAAATAGTTATACGCACGAGGGGAAAAAGCAGTATAGCGAAGCCATCAGCGATGTAATGCCTTACTATAATGAGAGCAATTACGAAACTAATTTAAGAATAGGCTGGTTATCTTATTTGGCAAAAAATTATACTTCATCGCAAATATATTATAGTCGTGCAGTCGCAATTAAACCTAGCGCTATAGAGGCTCGCTTTGGTTTTGTACAACCTTTGTCTTTATTGGGAAACTGGGATAAGGTATTAGAACAATATACTAGTATTATAAAAGTAGACCCACAAAATACACAGGCCAATTACTGGATAGGCGTAATTTCATATAATAGAAAGCAGTATGCCAATGCCATTAAATTTTTAAATAAAGTAGTTACACTTTATCCTTTCGATTACGACGGTAACCACATGCTAGGTTGGGCATATTTTTTCTCTGGCAAAAAAACGGAAGCTAAAAGTTGTTTCGAGAAAGCTTTATTAATTAAACCTAGCGATTCGTCGAGTACTGATGGCTTAAATAGGAGTAAATAAGTATAAAATTTTAAATATTTTTTAATAAAAAAGTCCATCCATTTAAGTAGGAGGCTATAAAACACAAAATATGATTACAAAAATTCAAATTATTTAAAAGATAATATGAATTTAAAATAAAAATACCATAGATTTGTTTTATACTTTTAATATCATAAAAACCATAATCTTAAGTTAAAAGCCTTAATCTCACCAGTTAAGGCTTTTTTTGTGCCATAACAAATATATAACATCATGATTTCTAAGCTATTCCGAAAGTTAGTTGACCTATCACCTAAACTAAGCTTAATAGGTTGGAAGTATTTTTATGAGCTTACTGCGCAACTATTTAAAAAGATGGCCAGCTGGAAGTTCATGAATTACGGATATGCAAACGAAGAAACAACTACAATCGATTATGATATACTTTGTGGAAACCTCTATCGTCATTTATTTGATCAAACAAATATTAACAATGAAACAAGCATTTTGGAAGTGGGTTGTGGCAGAGGCGGAGGAAGCGAATTATTGTTAGAATACAATCCAAAATCGGTTACGGGTATAGATTTTTCGAAAAACGTGATTAAATTTTGTCAGCAGAATTATCATGATGCTCGTTTAAAATTTGTAGTGGGCAATGCAGAGCATTTGCCATTTAGCAATAATAGCTTTGATGTGATTATAAACGTCGAATCTTCACACTGCTATGGTAATCGTGGTACCTTTTTTAAAGAGGTAGCACGCACACTTAAACCCTCAGGTTATTTTTTATATGCCGATTTTATGAGCCGTATTCATTATCCTAAGCGCCCGGCGCAATTGCAAGAATGTGGACTTAAACTTTTGTCGGAACAGGAAATTACGCCACAAGTGCTCAAAAGCATGCAGTTGAGCCAAACCTATAAAGAAGCGCTTCTTAAAAAAATAGTAATCAAACCTTTCCGTAAATCAATTGCAGACTTTGCTGGGCTTCCAGGATCTAATATTTACAATAAATTTGCAAATGGCGATACTGTATATTTTTCAATAATGTGTAGTAAAGAGAAATTAAATAATGAAGTATAATCTTAAATTAGCTTACTTATCGCTTATCATAAATCTATACTACTTTGTAACGTGGATTTATATTTTGAATCATTTGGATACGAGGATAGAATAAAGAAATTTGCTTTTTTATTTCCCACGCTACTATTGTCTGGCATAGGCACCCATATTTCCCTAATAATATTTACTATTTCTTCAATAATAATCTTTAGTAAGTATAAGATGCCTCATATTTTAATGATTATTCCTCAAGTAGCCATATTTTTTCATATTTAGAGGCTGGAAAAAACCAAAAAAAAACCCCGATATTAAATCGGGGCTAGTGCGCCCACCTGACGTTCAAATGAGTATATTTTAAAATAACATCTAACACCTACAAGACAATGAAATCATAATTATTACATCATTAAAGCCCTATTTTAACCAAATAAAGAAACATTCATATATTTTAAAATAAAACAAAAACCGTGTGCAAAACCGTGTGCAAAATAGTATCTTTGATAAGCAACAAAGGTTAACATTATGGCACGCCCAAAAATCTACATTAGACAGAAACCGAATAAAGACGGTCAACATCAATTATTACTTTCCTATTTCTTTAATAGTAGCCGTCTAGAAAACTACACAGGCATTAGCATTAAAAAAGCTGATTATGTAGAAAACTATTTTAAAGGCAATAAAAAACCAATTAAACAAACCGCAGCTTTTGCACCTTATTATAATGACAGGTTAAGGAACATCGAAGCGGATGCGGTAAAACTTGTAACTGAAGCTAAAGGAGATAATTTAAATGCTCAATTCATTAGAGAGCAACTTGATTTGATTTACAAGCCTAAGCCGATAGAACCCGAAACTATTGCAGAATTTGTAGAAACATCATTTATCAAATTCTTTGAAAAAGCCATTGCAGATAGCAAAAGCGGAAACCGTTTAATTTCTAATACGGCA